>NZ_JAVRBF010000021.1:0-116814 GCF_032436805.1 Streptomyces sp. P17
GGCGGGGGAGCTGGATCCGTATCGGGCGGCGGACGAACTGGTGGCGGGCCTGACGCAGGGCTGACCCGGTCCAAGGGAACGGATCGTGGCGGGGGAGCTGGATCCGTATCGGGCGGCGGACGAACTGGTGGCGGGCCTGACGCAGGGCTGACCCGGTCCAAGGGGCACTGCCCCCTGGACCCCTGCCCCACCTGATGTCAGTCGTCGTCGCCGTGGCGGTCGTCGCGGTCGTCGCGGTCGTCCTGGCCGTTCCGGTCGTCGTCGTGGTCCTGGGTGAGCTTGCCCGTCTTGACGTCGACCTTCCACTCGCCCTTCGTGGTCTGCACGTTCCAGGCCGCGGGGCCGTCGTCGTCCAGGTCGACCTCGGTGACCGTGCCCTGGGCCGCGGCGGTTCGGGCCGCCTCGCGGGCGTCCACGTCCGTGCCCTTCAGGGCGGCGAGGTCGTCGCGGGCGTCGTCATCGTCGTCGTCGCGCTGGGCGCCGAGGACCTTCCCGGTGTCCGGGGAGACCTTCACGGTGTACTCGGTGCCGTTCGACTTCACGACGTCCACGTCCCAGGCGTCCTCGCCGTCGTCCTCCCGGTCGACCGCGACGGCCGTACCCGGCGTGTGCCCCAGCGCGGCCGCTACGGCGTCGACGGCGGTGACGTCGGCGCTCTGGGCGCTCGACTGCCGCTCCTTGGGCGCGCTGTCGTCGTCCCCGGACGCGTACGCCGCGACGGTGCCGCCTCCGATCAGGGCCGCGGCGGCGACGGTGGCGATGACGATGTTGCGCTTCATTCCGGTTCCTCCCGAGTCGTTTCGGTTCGACGGGACACACGCTGCCGAACCGACGCTGAGAGGAACCTGAAGTCCCCTGAAGAGATCTTCAGCTTCGCTTTGCCAGGCTGTACGCATGCGTCTGTTGATCGTGGAGGACGAGAAGCGGCTCGCCCTGTCGCTCGCCAAGGGCCTGACGGCCGAGGGGTACGCCGTGGACGTCGTCCATGACGGGCGCGAGGGGTTGTACCGGGCGAGCGAGGGGTCGTACGACCTCGTGATCCTCGACATCATGCTGCCCGGCATGAACGGCTACCGCGTCTGCGCCGCCCTGCGCGCCGCAGGCCACGACGTGCCGATCCTGATGCTCACCGCCAAGGACGGCGAGTACGACGAGGCCGAGGGGCTGGACACCGGCGCGGACGACTACCTCACCAAGCCGTTCTCGTACGTCGTCCTCGTCGCCCGCGTCAAGGCGCTGCTGCGGCGCGGCGGCCAGGGCGCCGGGGCCTCGCCCGTGCACGTCCACGGCGACCTCAAGGTCGACACCGCCGCCCGCCGCGTCTTCCTCGGCGACGACGAAGTGGCCCTCACCACCAAGGAGTTCGCGGTCCTGGAGCAGCTCGTGGTGCGGGCCGGCGAGGTGGTGTCCAAGGCCCGGATCCTGGAGCACGTCTGGGACTTCGCGTACGAGGGCGACCCCAACATCGTCGAGGTGTACGTCAGCACCCTGCGGCGCAAGCTGCGCGCCGGGCTCATCCGGACGGTCCGGGGCGCCGGCTACCGGCTGGAGAAGGAACAACGATGAGACGGCTCTTCGGCTCGGTCCGGTCGCGGGCCACGCTCGGTGCCACCCTCGTCGTCGCGGTGGCGCTGGTCGCGGCGGGAGCGGCGGTGCTGCTGTCGTTGCGGTCCAACCTGATCGACCAGGCCGGCAACGGCGCGCAGCGCACGGCGCAGAACGTCGTCGCCCAGCTCGCCGCCGGGAAGGCGTACGACCAGCTGGACCTGGACGACGAGAGCCCGGTCCAGGTCGTCGACGCGGACCAGGCGCTGGTCGCGGCGAGCGACGGTCTGGAGCGGATCAGCGGCACGGCCACCGACGCGGTGAAGCCGCGACCGGGTGCGGTGCCCGGCACGGACGGCGAGGACGACGACGAGGACGACGACACGGCCCCGGGCGCCGGAGAGATCGGCGAGGGAACCACGTTCAGCGACGGCTCCGCCACCATCGACGGTGAGACCGCCGACTACCGCTTCGCCGCGGTCCCGGTGGTGGCCGGCGACAGGGGGCTGCTCACCGTCTACGCCGGCGGTTCGCTGGACGCCGAGCAGAGCGCCGTGAACACCGCGCTCACCGTCATGCTCATCGGCTTCCCGCTGCTGCTGGGCGTCGTCGCGGCCGTGACCTGGCTGGTCACCCGGCGTGCCCTGCGCCCGGTGGAGGGCATCCGGCGCGAGATGGCGGAGATCACCGCGTCCGAGGATCTGTCGCGGCGGGTCCCCGAGCCCGGCACGCACGACGAGGTCGCCCGGCTGGCCCGGACCACCAACGAGACGCTCGCCGCCCTGGAGACCTCCGTCGAACGCCAGCGGCGCTTCGTCGCCGACGCCTCCCACGAGCTGCGCAGCCCGATCGCCTCCCTGCGCACCCAGCTCGAAGTGGCCGCCGCCCACCCGGAGTTCCTGGACCTGGACGGGGCCGTCGAGGACACCGTACGGCTGCAACACCTCGCCGCCGACCTGCTGCTGCTCGCCCGCCTCGACGCGGGGGAGCGGCCCACCGACGCCCGGGTGGAGCTCGCCGCGCTGGCCGAGGAGGAGGCCGAGGGGCGGGCCGGGGTGACAGTGACGGCGGACGGGCCGATGGAAGTGGCCGGATCCCGGGGGCAATTGGGACGAGTGCTCGCCAATCTGCTGAACAACGCCGCTCGGCACGCCCGTTCCGCGATCACCGTGACGGTGCGCAGGGAAGGGGACCGGGCCGTCGTCCAGGTCGCCGACGACGGGGACGGCGTGGCCGTGGCCGACCGGGAGCGGATCTTCGAGCGGTTCGTACGGCTGGACGAGGCCCGCAGCCGCGACGACGGCGGCGCCGGCCTCGGCCTGGCCATCGCCCGCGATGTCGCCGAGCGCCACGGCGGCACCCTCACCGTCCACGAAGCGCCGGCAGGCGGAGCCCTGTTCGAGCTCCGCCTGCCGATCGCCTAGTGCCGCGGCAGGCGACGTTTGCCCGTCAAGGAGCGGCGTCCGGCGCGTGCTCTCGGCGTGCCGGCCGGAAGCCCTCGTACTGGATGTACCTGGGCTTTCGGCCGGTGCGGCGAGAGTGAGTGCCGGGCGTCGCGAGGTGGCGAACGTTGCCTGCCGCGGCACTAGGGGGTGTTTTGAAAGTCCTGTGCGGTGCCCGCGGTGTTCGGTGCGTGCCCTCGGCGTGCCGGACGAAGGCCCTCGTACTGGACGTACTTGGGTCTTTGGCCGGTGCGGCGAGGGTGCGTGCCGGGCGCCGTGGGTGCTGTGCGGGACTTTCAAAACACCCCCTAGCTCACGCCACCGTCGCGCGCGCCTGCCGTACGAGCTTCAGATAGCGCTCCCAGTCCCAGTGCTCGCCCGGATCCGTGTGGTCCGTGCCCGGCACCTCCACATGGCCGACGATGTGCTCGCGGTCGACGGGGATGTCGTAGCGGGCGCATATGCGGGCCGTGAGCCGCGCCGAGGCCTCGTACATCTTGTCCGTGAAGCCCTCGGGCCGGTCCACGAACCCCTCGTGCTCGATGCCGACACTGCGTTCGTTGTAGTCCCGGTTGCCCGCGTGGTACGCCACGTCCAGCTCCCGGATCATCTGGGTGATGCGGCCGTCCTTGCGGACGATGTAGTGCGAGGCCGCGCCGTGTTCCGGGTCCTGGAACACCTGCACCGCGCTGTCGAAACTGCCCTGCGTGACATGGATGACCACCATGTCGATGCCGTAGTCGTCGGGCCGGTCCGCCCGCCGCCAGTTCGCGTCCGACGCCGCCACCCACCGCGCGCCCGCGAAGTCGACCTCACCCTCCTTGCGCGGCTTCTCCACGCCGGGCATCCGCCACCACAGCCGCCCCAGCTCGTCGCGCGCCAGCACACCGGTGCCCACCGCGGCCGCGGCGCCGCCGATGAGCAGTGCCCGCCGGCCGATGCGCCGGTCCGGGTCCTTGGACGCCTTCCTCGCCCCCATGCGATCGTCAACGGATACTCGTGGGCTCCGGTTCCCGTGGACCCGTACTCTTGAAGAGTTATGACTGACACCATCCCGCAGCGCCCCCTTCGCGTACTCGCCGCCATGTCCGGAGGCGTGGACTCCGCCGTAGCCGCCGCCCGCGCCGCGGAGGCCGGCCACGACGTGACCGGAGTCCACCTCGCGCTCTCCGCGAACCCCCAGTCGTTCCGCACGGGCGCGCGTGGCTGTTGCACCATCGAGGACTCGCGCGACGCGAGGCGCGCCGCGGACGTCATCGGCATCCCGTTCTACGTCTGGGACCTCGCCGACCGCTTCCGCGAGGACGTGGTCGAGGACTTCGTCGCCGAGTACGAGGCGGGCCGCACCCCGAACCCCTGCCTGCGCTGCAACGAGAAGATCAAGTTCGCCGCGCTGCTGGACAAGGCGCTGGCCCTCGGCTTCGACGCGGTCTGCACCGGCCACTACGCCAAGGTGATCGTGAACCCGGACGGCACGCGCGAGCTGCACCGCGCCTCCGACATGGCCAAGGACCAGTCGTACGTCCTCGGTGTCCTGGACGACAAGCAGCTCGCCCACGCGCTCTTCCCGCTCGGCGACACGGTGACGACGAAGGACGAGATCCGCGCGGAGGCCGAGCGCCGCGGTCTCGCGGTCGCGAAGAAGCCCGACTCGCACGACATCTGCTTCATCGCCGACGGCGACACCCAGGGCTTCCTGGCGAAGCGGCTCGGCAAGGCCGAGGGCGACATCGTCGACGAGTCCGGCGCCAAGCTGGGCACGCACGAGGGCGCGTACGGCTTCACCATCGGCCAGCGCAAGGGGCTGCGCATCGGCACCCCGGCCGCCGACGGCAAGCCGCGCTACGTCCTCGACATCTCCCCGGTCGACAACACGGTCACGGTCGGCCCGGCGGCCGCCCTGGACGTCACCGCCCTGCGCGCGATCAAGCCCCGCTGGTGCGGCACCGCCCCCACCGGCCCCGGCACCTACACGGCCCAGCTCCGCGCCCACGGCGGCGAGACCGAGGTCGCCGCCGAACTGGTCGACGGCACCCTGGAGGTCACCTTCGCCGAGCCGGTCCGCGGCGTGGCCCCCGGCCAGGCGATCGTCCTGTACGACGGCACGCGCGTGGTGGGCTCGGCGACGATCTCGACGACCACGGCTCGCCGGGAAGCTGCCACAGCCTGATCCTCGAGGGCTCGCAGGAGCTGGCACGGTCCGACCACCCCGGCATAGGCTGGCCGTCGCGGAAGGTCCGCACAGTGTGAGCCGGCGGCGGGACCTCCCCGCCCCTTCGGGAGGTGGACGGTGCTTCTGCGCTTTCGAGTGGCGAATCACCGCTCGATCCGGGACGAGGCCGAGCTGACACTTGTCGCTGCGGGCAGTGCTGACAGTTCCGATAGCATCGCGCGGGACAGCGGGATCGCTCAGGACGGTGGCGGGCACGTGCCGGTGCTGCCCGTGGCCGGGATCTTCGGTGCGAACGCTTCCGGCAAGAGCAACCTGCTCAGCGCGTTCCACGCCATGCGGGAGGCGGTACGCACCTCCTTCGCGGACTGGGCCAAGTATCCCGGGGTGCCTCACCGGCAGCCCTTCAAGTTGGACGCCGCCAGCGCCGAGGAGACCACCCTCTTCGAGGTCGACCTGGTCCTTGGCGCCCGCACCCCCGTCCGTTACACGTACGGCTTCGAACTCTCTGACGACCGGGTGGAGGCCGAATGGCTGCACGCCTATCCGGAAGGCATCCGGCAGGTCTGGTTCGACAGGGAGGCGGACCGCCCGGCGGAGGACGGCGACGAGTACCTCTTCGAGAGCCCGGCCTTCACCGGCCGCCGCGACGACCTTGTCGCGCTCACCCGGCCGAACGCCCTCTTCCTCTCCACCGCGGCCACCCTCAACGACCCGCAACTGTCCGCCCTGCACCGCTGGTTCCTGAACAACCTGTGGCTGATGACCCCGGGTGAGGACATCACGCACCGTGCCGACTGGACCAGGCGCCGCCTCACCGAACTCCACGACGACACCGGCTACCGCGAACGACTCGTCCAGCTCCTGGCCGCCGCGGACCTGGGCGTCACCGGCTTCGATCTCGATCCGGACACCGGCGCCGTCGCTCTTCGGCACCGGACGGAGGGGGCGGAAGCGGTTCCCCTCGACTTCCTCACCGAGGAAAGCTTCGGCACGCACGCGTGGTTCGCTTTCCTCGGCCCGATGCTCACCGTCCTCGACAACGGGACGACGCTGCTGGTCGACGAGCTCGACTCCAGCCTCCATCCCACGCTGGCCGCCGAGGTCGTCCGTCTCTTCCAGGACCGCAAGGCCAACACCAAGGGCGCCCAGCTGATCTTCACTACCCATGACGCCACGCTGCTCGGCAACGCCGTACTCGACCGTCCGCTCCGCCGCGATCAGGTATGGCTCACCGCCAAGACGAAGTCCGGCGCGAGTGAGCTGTATCCGCTGGCCGCCGCCCATCCGGAGGAGGGCGAGGACCTGGAGCGGGGCTATCTGCGTGGCCGGTACGGAGGGGTGCCCCGGGTGGTGCCGGGCGAGATCGCCCGCGAGGTGTCCTGGCTGGAGGAGAAGGCGGCTGCGACGGCGTGAGCGAACGGGGTGGGCACGGAGCATGAGCAGCAGGCGCAGGTCGAAGAAGGACGCGGCGAGCACGGTGATGCCGCCGCAGGCGCCTCCGTCGCAGTACTCACGTCGCGAGCGGGTGCTTTACGTGGGGTGCGAGGGCGAGGTGACCGAGTACGACTATCTGCGGTACCTCAACAAGGAGTTCGGGAGCGGGGACAACGAGACCGGCCGACCGCCCTTCACCATCAAGCCGGTCCGCAAGGCCGACGGCCTGATCCCGTCCCGTACCGTCAAGGCGGTGGTCGAGGCCGCTCAGGGGGAGGACGAGACCTGGGTGCTCTTCGACCGGGACAGCCACCACGACATCTCCGAGGCGTTCGAGGCCGCAGCGGCCTCGGACACCGAGGTCTGCTTCTCCCACCCCTCCTTCGAACTTTGGTTGCTGCTGCACTTCCAGCCGTTCGGTGGAGCCCAGGGCGCGGCGAAGAACACGCACGTCCTGGAGAAGCTGCGCAAGGCCGACCCCGCGTACAAGCGGTTCGACAAGCCCGACAAGGGTCTGAACGATGCCCGTACCAAGGCGCTGAAGGGCAAGGAGAAGCCGGCGGTGCACAACGCGCGGGCCTTGGTCGGTCAGTGCGAGCACGATTCGTGCAAGCCCGCCAACGCCACGTTCGAGGCTCCGGAGTACGGTCGCTCGGCCAAGGAACGGGCCGCCCGCTCGGGGCACGCCAAGAACTGCGAGGTCCTGAGCCGCGACCCGTCCACGGACGTGTGGCGACTCCTGGTCAGCCTGGGCATCGTCGAGGTCTGAGCGACGGCCGCGCCCCCGGTGTACAGCGGCGGATGTCCGGTTCCGCGCGGGTTACCTCCCGCACCGGCGGGCCGTCTAACCTTCCGTAGCACCTCCATTTCCGTACGAAGGATCCGCGTGTGGCCAGAATCACCCTGCCCGAGCTCGAACGCCATCTCTTCTCGGCCGCCGACATCCTGCGCGGCCGGATGGATGCCTCCGAGTACCGCGACTTCATCTTCGGGATGCTCTTCCTGAAGCGGGCCTCGGACGAGTTCGAGCCGGAGTGGAAGCGGGTGTACGAGCAGCGGCTCGCGCAGACCGGCGGCGACGAGGCGAGGGCGCTGGCCAAGGCGGACAACCCGGCCGCCTACCCCCGCGTCTTCTACGTGCCGCCGCGGGCCCGCTGGTGGCGTGGACCGCACCACGACCCGGAGACGCCGCAGAGCCCGGCGCCCGGCATCATGGCCCTGACCGAGAAGGTCGGCCAAGGCCTCGACGAGGCTTTGGTGGCGCTCCAGGAGGGCAACGACCTGCTCGCGGGCATCGCTTCGCACATCAGCTTCAACGAGGTGGTCGGCACCAAGCCGCGCTTCACCGATCCCGAACTCCGTTCACTGATCCGGCACTTCAGCCTCTACCGGCTGCGCAACGAGGACTTCGAGTTCCCCGACATGCTGGGTGCGGCCTACGAGTACCTTCTCGGCCGGTTCGCGGACTCGGCCGGCCAGCGCGGCGGCGAGTTCTACACGCCGCGTTCGGTGGTGCGGATGATGGTGCGCCTGGTCGACCCGCAGCCCGGGGAGTCGGTGTACGACCCGTGCGCGGGCTCCGGCGGCATGCTGATCGCGGCCCGCGAGCACGTCGAGGAACACGGCGGCGACCCCGAGGAACTGTCGGTCAACGGGCAGGACAAGAACGGCCCGTCCTGGTCCATGGCCAGCATGAACATGGTCCTGCACGGCATCCACACCTTCGACCTCCAGCACGGCGACACCCTCGCCGAGCCGCTCCACCTCGACGAGAACGGGCGGCTGCGCAAGTTCTCGGCGATCTTGTCCAACCCTCCGTTCTCGCTCCCGTACGACGAGGACGCCGTCGCCAAGGCCGACGAGGACCACGGCAAGCGGATGCACTGGGGCTGGACGCCCGGGAGCGGCAAGAAGGCCGACCTGATGTTCGTCCAGCACATGGTGTCCGTTCTGGAGGAGGACGGCGGACGAGCGGCCGTCGTCATGCCGTACGGGGTGCTCTTCCGGGGCGGCAAGGAACGCGAGATCCGCATCGGGATGCTCCGCGCGGACTGCGTCGAAGCCGTCATCGGCCTCGGCCCGAACCTGTTCTACGGCGCGGGCGTCCCGGCCTGCATCCTGATCCTGCGGCCCCCGCACGGGAAGACCGACCCGAAGCGCCTGGAGAAGGTCCTCTTCATCAACGCCGACCGGGACTTCACTGCCGGCCGCAACCAGAACGAACTCGGCCCCGAACACATCGAGAAGATCGTGACGGTCTTCCGCGAATGGCGCCTCATCGACGGCTACTCACGCGAGGTCCACCGCGACGAACTCCTCGCCCCCGACGCGAAGGGCGTCCCCGAGGCGAACTTCAACATCCGCCGCTGGGTGGACAATTCACCGCCCGCGGAGCCGCAGGACGTACGGGCGCATCTGTACGGGGGCGTGCCGGTCGCCGAAGTCGCGGCCAAGGAGGGGCTGTTCAAGGCGTACGGGGTCGATGCGGGTTCGCTGTTCGCGCGTCGGGAGGGCTCGGGCGAGTACTACGACTTCCTGCCGGAGGGAGCGGAGGCCACGGCCGCCCGTATTCCGCGACTGACGTACGCGCGGGAGTCGGAGCTGCGCGAGACGTTCGACGAGTGGTGGTCGAAGAGCTCCGGTCTCTTCGCACAGCTCGCGGCGGACCGGAAGCTGATGGATTTGCGCAGCGGGCTTCTCGACGGGTTCACGGCCGCGGTCGGCGGAGCGGGGGTCGTCGACGAGTTCACGACCGCCGGCATCATCGCCGCGTGGTGGACGGAGAACCGCTACGACATGAAGGCCCTCGCGGCGGGCGGCTTCGAGCGGGTCCTGGAGGGCTGGGCCGACTCCGTCGAGGCGATCGTCGACCCGGCGGTCCCGGGTGGCGGCGCGGATGACGCGAAGCGCACGTCGGTCTCCCCGGCCGAGCGTCGCAGGGCCCTTGACCAGCCGGTGGTACGGGAGCTGATCCCGGAGTTCCTGGAGGCGGTCAAGGCGGCGGACGTGGCGGTCGCGGAGGCGGAGGCCGCGGCGAAGACGGCGGCTGAGGCGAGGGCGGCGGTGGTGGACGCAGGTACGGACACGGACGACGAGTCCGAGTCCGCGTCCGGTGAACCGGCGGAGCCGGTCGCCCCGGAGGAACTCGCCGCCCTGGAAAAGGCGTTGACGGCGGCCAAGAAGGCCCTGACGGCGGCGCGCAAGAAGCGCAAGGCGTTGGACGACAGCTTCCTGGCGGAGTTGAAGCAGGCGGCCAAGTGGAAGCTGTCCGAGGCGGGCGGCCCTGAGGGTGTCGTCCTCGCCGTCCTGCGCCGTGACCTGTCCGACCGCCTGAACGCGGCGTTGGCAGCGGGCCGCCGCGAGATCGTCGCTTCCTTCCGAAGCTGGGCCGAGAAGTACGAGGTGTCGCTGACGGACCTGGAGTGCGAGAGTGGGGACGCAGCGAAGGGGTTCACGGAGTGGCTGGGGGCGTTGGGCCCCGGGTTGCTTCGGCGGCAGGACAGCTACGAGGCGCTGGAGACGAAGGTGATGTCCTGCAATCCGGGCATCACCCTGGGGGCGCATCGCGCACCGCAGAAGAGGGCTAGTGGCTACCTACGTGTGGCCAACGTGCGCATGGGATGGATCGACACCTCGGACGTCGCTTTCCTGGAGTCGCAAAGGAGCGACCGTCCCAGGTATGAGCTGGAGGTCGGTGACGTACTGGTCGTGGAAGGGCATGCGAATCCGGAGGAAATCGGCCGGGCTGCGGTGGTCGGTCCTGCCGAAGAAGGATTGCTCTACCAGAACCATCTCTTTCGGCTCAGGTTCGACCGTGACGAAGTTCTACCGGAATTCGCGATGCTGTGGCTGAACTCGAAAGCCGTTCGTTCCTACTGGATCAGCCGATGCGCAACAAGTTCCGGGCTGTACACGATCAACTCAAAGCTATTGGCGGATGTTCCGTTCCCGGTGGTGCCTATCGACGAGCAGCGGCAGGTCGTGGAGACCTGGCGCACGGGAATCCGGGCGGTCGATTCGCTGCGTGGTCAGGTCGCGAAGCTCCGCACGATCCAGCAAGGGGTGATCGAAGACCTGCTCAGCGGTCGGTCCCGAGTGAACCGGACCTGAGGCTCTCGATCAGCGCACCGAATGACGCCCGGCCCGTGACGAACACGGTCGCCGGGCGTTTGCTGTCCCGCAGGGCAACGCCCGTCCGCACCCAGGCGACCTCGACGCAGTTGTTGCCACCGGAGTCGGAGTATGAAGACTTCAACCACTGCGGGCCGGGCACGTGAGACACCTCTTACAGCTCTCTTGCGATCTTGCGGACGAAGTCCCTGGACTTGGTGGGAGTCAACGCCACCTTCTCCGCCATGTCCAGCCGGGTCCGGAAGTTGGCCAGTTGGGTTGGTGAGTCGATGAACACGGGCTCTGCGGGGGAGTCCATATGGACCGTGTCCAGATGAGGATTGGGCGCTTCGGCGTACAGCACGGAGGAGTCTCCGAGCAGGGGGAAGCCGCCTGCTTCGAAGGGAACCACGCGCAGGGTGACATTGGGGCGTTCGCTGGACTCCAGCAGATGCTGGAGCTGGGCTCTGGCCACATTGCGACCGCCGAGCTGCATGCGCAGGGCCGCTTCGTGGATGACACCCGAGTAGGAGATGGGTGAGTCACCGGTCACCACGGTTTGGCGCGCCAGGCGGTGTGCCACGCGCAGCTCGATCTCCAGGCGGGCGAGTGGAGGGAAGAACAACTCGAAGATGGCGCGGGCGTGTTCCTCGGTATGGAACAGGCCGGGCAGGTGCGCGATCTGCACCGTTCGCAAGCCGACGGCGTAATCCTCCAGCGCGGACACGTCCAGGAAGCCAGGCGGGATCTTGCCTCGGTACTCCTCCCACCAGCCGGTCTTGCGACCGCCGGTCAGGTTTGCCAAGGCGTTGATGAGGTCGGCGTCGTCGCACTCGTAGATGCTGGCGAGGCGGCGCAGACGTTCTTCGCTGATGCCGAAGCGGCCGGCCTCGACGTTCGAGATGACCGTGCGGTCCGTGCCGAGCAGTCCGGCGGCTGTTGGCGCGGACATGCCTGCCGCTTCGCGGAGCCGTCGCAGCTCGGTGCCGAACCTGCGTTGAAGGATGGTCGGGGTCTGCCGGGGTGACATGAGGCCTCTCCTAGTGCTCGCGCACAGTGTGCCGAGTCGATTACTCACGGTCTACCAGAATCTAAATGTTAACTCTTCTGTGTAACCGCATAGCAACGTTATGTGATCTCGCAGTACCTTGTTAATCGCGCCGCCCCGGTACCCGCCGCCCTGCGGAAGCGCACCGGCCCCCTGCCCTCCGGAAGGCAGGGTCCCGGCACTGCCACCGCCATCCGGCAGTTCGCAAACAGGCGCCCCAAAGAACCCGTTCCGCACCACGGAGGTACACCCTCGTGAGCAGCAACGAACAGAGCACTGAACCCGGCAACGAACCGTCTCACCCCGTCAGTTACGACGTCCGTGACGACGTCGGCTACGGCGACCACCCCGCCCCGCTCCCGTTCGCCGCCCCCTGGGTGTACGAACTCCACCTCCCCTGCGACCCACGCGGCCCCCGGATCGTCCGGGGCACCCTCCGTGCCGTACTCCAGGCGCACGGAATCGGTGAACTCGCCGATCGGGCAGAGCTGTTGACCTGCGAACTCGCCACCAACTCGGTGCGGCACACCAAGGGGCCGGTCATCGTCCGGATGCAGTGGCTGTGCCCCGCGCTGCGGGTGAGCGTGTGGGACGCGAGTCCGGATCTGCCTCCGTTCGCGCCGGACGTGGCGATGCCCGATCCCGCCGCTCCCTGCGGTCGCGGGCTGCCGATCATCGAGAGTCTCGCCGACCGGTGGGGCGGCTGCGGGTCCGTCGACGGGCGGGACGGCGGGCCGGGCGGCAAGACCATCTGGTTCGAGCTCGCCCTCGGCGATGGTTTCCGGCCACCCTCACCCGTGCTCGCCGCCTGATCCGCGCGCACCCCGCGCCACGCTCTCCGGCCGCCGATAGAGTTTCGATCACCTGTCCTGTACCGGAGGGCGGGATCGAGGCCGGTGGCCGGGGAGGGCAGGCGCGTGGCGGAGCAGCCGGAGTACGTCAGGACCGAACGGCCGCTGATCGAGCAGCTCACGGCGATGGGCTGGACCCATCTCCGGGGCGGCCCCACCGCCGGACCCGCCACCGCGCCGGGCGCCTCGGACCGTACGAGCTTCGAGACCGTCGTGTACGCGGACCGGTTCAAGGCCGCCGTGGCCAGGATCAACCCGAGGCCGTCGGACGGGAATTCCTGGCTGAGCGACGCACAGCTCGACCACCTCCTCGCCCTGGTCCAGGGCACCGCGCCGGGGCAGGGCCCGAAGGAACGCGGTGTCGCCGGGAACCTGGAGGTGACCGACCTCCTGCGCAAGGGCCGCAACGCCCGCACCCTGCCGGGCTGGACGAAGGGCGACCCCGAACACGTACGACTCGTGGACTGGGACGGCGAGTTCGGGGAGCAGCCGGACACTCCCGGTGGTGGCAATGACCTGCTCGTCGTCTCCCAGTTCCGGGTCGAGCGGAAGGATGCTACTCCCGTCACGCCCGACCTCGTGCTGTTCGTGAACGGGCTGCCCTGGGTGGTGATCGAGTGCAAGGCGCCTGTGGTGTCCGGCCCTCAGGGAGACGTGCGGGCCGCCCTGGACGACGCCGTCGACCAGGTTCTCCGGTGCGCGGGCGTCAACTCCCCGACCGCGGTACCCGAATTCGTCCGCTTCGCTCAGGTCCTGGTCGCCACCGACCGCGACCACGCCGAGACCGGCACGGTCACCGCCGAACCCCGGCACTTCGCCCCCTGGCGCACGGTCGCGCCCGTGAGTGAGGACCGTGTACGCGGGGAGGTGGGCAAGCCCGCGTCGGCAGCCCTCACCGACCAGGAGATCCTCGTCGCCGGGATGCTGCGCCCTGCCCATCTCCTCGACCTGGTAAGGGACTTCACCACCCGGCTCGGCAGCGGACACCGTACGGTCAAACTGGTCGGCCGCCACCAGCAGTTCAAGGCGGTGAAGGCGCTCACGCGGAAGCTGGAGGAGCGGGACAGGAAGGCGGCGGCCGGCGTGGCCGTCAGCCACCGGGGCGGTGTCGTCTGGCACACCCAGGGCTCCGGCAAGAGCCTGACCATGGCGTTCCTCGTCCGGCACCTGCGCAGCCGTCCCGCTCTGAAGTCGCACAAGGTGGTCGTGGTCACCGACCGCATCGACCTGGAGAAACAGATCCGGGCGAGCCTCACCGCCACCGAGGAGAAGGTGCACCGCGCGCCGAGCGTCAAGCGGGCCAGAAAGTACCTGGAGGTGGACGTCGGGGACGTCGTCCTTGTCACCTTGCAGAAGGCGCAGCGCGACGACACGGCGTACGACGGCCGGGAGGAGTCACTGCCCGACGCCGCCCCCGCCGACGATGACGAGGACAGTGCCGAGGGCGAGGGGTACGTACAGAACCGGGTGGCCAATCCCCACCACCACGTCGTCGTCCTCATCGACGAGGCCCACCGGGGCCAGGACAAGTGGCAGCACGCCCGCTGGCGGGCCATGCTGCCGCGCGCCGCCTTCGTCGGCTTCACCGGCACCCCGGTGATCAGCAGCAACCGCAGACGCAGCGAGGAGATCTTCGGCCCGTACGCCGACACGTACACCCTGCGCGACGCCGAACTCGACCGGTCCGTCGTACCCGTCCGCTACGAGGCCTACGCCGTACCGCTCGAGGTCATCGAACAGGCCGCCCTCGACGCCCGGTTCGACGAGAAGGTGCCGTCCGATCCAGAGCTGCGGGCCAAGGTGCTGCGCAGGTTCGGCCGCCGCAAGGAGATCCTGGAAGCCCCTTCGGTGATCGAGGCCAAGGCCGAGCACATGCTCGGCCACTGGGCCCGCACCGCGTTGCCCGACCGCTTCGGGGCGCAGATCGCCACCGTCTCGCGGCTGGCCGCGGTCCGCTACCGCACCGCGCTGCTCGCCGCCCGCGACCGGCTGGTCGCCCGCCTGGACGCGCTCGACCCGGCCCTGATCGCCGACCCCATGGCCGCGCTCGAAGCCGACGACGAGGAGCGGGCGCTCCTCATGCTCCTGCCGGATCGCGAGGTACTGAGAACGCTCGACGCGGCCGTCGTCGTCTCCCCGGCCGGGCAGGGCGGCAGCGACCCGGAGGCATGGCGGCCGTGGATCACCAAGAGCCACCAGGACGCGCACATCGAACGCTTCAAGAAGGGACTGCCTCCGCGCGACATCACGGCCGACCCGGCATGGAACGTCAGGACGCACGGGCTGCAGCCGTCAGGCGTCGGCACCCCGGCGAGCGGCGGCCAGGTGTGGAACGTCGATCTCGACCTGCCCGCGGACAGCGGACCGCCCGCGCCGCCGGACACGGAGGGCAGCGCGCCACCGGAGACCATGGCCTTCCTGGTGGTCCAGTCGATGCTGCTCACCGGCTTCGACGCACCCGTCGAGCAGGTCCTCTACCTGGACTGCAAGCTGTCCGGCGCGGGACTGCTGCAGGCCGTGGCACGCACCAACCGGCCCTACCCGGCCAAGAAGTGGGGCCAGGTCGTCGACTACGTCGGCATCGGTCCCGAACTGGCCCGCTCGCTCGCCTCATACGACCAGGAGCACCTGCGGCACGTGCTCGGCTACCGGAACGTATCCGTGGACCACCTCCAGCCGGACTACCAGGGGCCGCAGCCCGACGGCCGCAGCCCGGACCGGGACGGACTGCTGCTGCGGTCCGACGCCGCCGCCAAGGCCCTCCTGGAAGACCTCGGGGCGAAGGTCACCCGCTTCCTGGCCGGGCAGAACGTCACCGACCCCGGCGACGAGTCGCAGTGGGAGGACTTCCTCGGCGAACGCCTCGACGACCCGCTGCGGCGCGGCGAGTTCGACGAACGCGTCCGCGACTTCCTGACCGCGCTCAACGCGGTCCTGCCGGACCCGGAGGCACTGAAGTACCGTGATCTGGCGGGCCAGTTGGGCACGTTGCAGTACATGGCCAGACGCCGCTACCTCGACGGCCGTGAACAGTTCAGCCCGCGCCGCTACGGGGCCAAGGTCCGGCAGCTCATCTCGCAGCACATCGAGACCACTGGGATCCGGCAGCGGATCCCACCCGTCGAACTCACCGATCCGGAGTTCATGGAACGGGTCGACGCGAATGCCGACCCCCGGGCGCGGTGCTCGTACATGACGGGCTCGCTGAAGCTGCGCATCACCGCGAAGCTCGGCGGCGACCGGGCGGGCTACCAGCGGTTCAGTCTCCGGCTCGAAGAGATCATCGCGCGGATGCGGGACGACTTCGAGCAGGCCGCTGCCGACCTGAAGCGCCTGGTCGGGGACGTGGTCGCGGCGGAGCGGGAGCCGGAGAACGACGACGCTCTCGACTCCCGGACGGAACGGCTGGTCCTCGGACTGCTCCAGCAGCACGCCGAAGAAGCCGGGCGGGAACCTTGGCCGCCGGGCACCGACCTGATCCGGGCGGCCCGCGGTCTTACCAGGGAGATGTCCGCGCTCGTCCGGCGTCCGCAGATACACACACAGGTCGCTGCCCGTAACCGCATGCGCAGCGAACTCTGCGAGCACCTGGAGATCTGGCTCGAGATGGACTGGGACGACATCGGCGACCTCGCAAGCCATCTGGCAGAGCTGGCCGTGGAGAGGTATGAGTACTTCCTCGGATACCAGCCGCGCGACGAGGCGGACCGCGGGGACACCTGACGCGGTGACCGCTGATGACTGCCAGGCAGGGTGATGTCGTTGCCGGATGGTAGGAAGAGCGGGTGAGCACCGTCGTCGAACAGGCCATCGCTGATCTGCCCGTGCCCAGGGGGTGGCGGTGGGATGTCGTCGTGCGGCCACGGCGCCGCACCCTCGGCATCGAGATCGCCGAGGACGGCCGGGTGCTCTTCGCGATTCCCGCGGGCGCAGATCCCAAAGAGATCGCCGACGCGGTGCGTGGCCGCATGCCGCGTCTCGCCGCCGAGGTCCGCCGCCGTCAGGACCTGCGGGCGGCCGAACCGGTCAAAGACCTGATCGGGGGCGAGGGCTTCGCCTACCTGGGCCGCCGGTACCGGCTCAAGCTCACTCCCGACGACGGCAGCAGTCACGTACGACTGCGACAGGGATGGCTGGAGCTGCCCCGATCGCGGTCGGCCGCCGCTGATGCGGGGCCCCTTGTGGAGTGGTACAGCAGCCGCGGGGAACGCTGGCTCGCTGCCCGGCTTCAGCCGCTGGTGTCACTGGCCGGAGTGCGTGATCCGGCAGGCATCGAGGTTCGGGACCTCGGCCGTCGCTGGGGTGCCTGTTCCCCTGAGGGTGCGATCACCGTGCACTGGGCGGTGATACAGCTGCCGGTCGTCCTGGTGGACCTCGTCCTGATCCATGAGCTCTGCCACCTCAAGCACCCCGGCCACGGAGCGGCTTTCCGACGGGCCGTCCGGCTCGCGCTACCCGACGCAGACGTGCGCGAACGGCAGTTCGCGCAGGAGGAGCCGCGACTGTGGCGCGGAGCTGTCTCCTCGCCACGGCACTACTCGCCCCTGAAGAAGTCCTGGCCTGCCTCTGGGTTGTCCTCTGGGGAAAGCTGGTGAGGGCCGGGCCATGGCCGCGACAGTGGAGGCGGGTCGTTGCGGCCGGGGGTGGGGCGGTGTTGGTCCTCGACATCTCCCCGGTCGACAACACGGTCACGGTCGGCCCGGCGGCCGCCCTGGACGTCACCGCCCTGCGCGCGATCAAGCCCCGCTGGTGCGGCACCGCCCCCACCGGCCCCGGCACCTACACGGCCCAGCTCCGCGCCCACGGCGGCGAGACCGAGGTCGCCGCCGAACTGGTCGACGGCACCCTGGAGGTCACCTTCGCCGAGCCGGTCCGCGGCGTGGCCCCCGGCCAGGCGATCGTCCTGTACGACGGCACGCGCGTGGTGGGCTCGGCGACGATCTCGACGACCACGCGCGCGACGGCCGGCGTGGCCTGAGTGGTCGTACGTACGGCTAGGCCCCGAAGAACCCGGCCAGCACCGGGCCGAGGACCTGCGGTTCCACCATGTGCGTCTGGCCGGGCAGGGAGCGGTAGGTGCCCCGCGGTGCCGCCTCCGCGATCGCCTGCGCGGCCTCCCGCATCCACGCGGGGCTCGCGCCGCCCGCGACCGCCAGCAGCGGTACCTCGATGGACGCCAGCCGCTCGCGCGGCACCCCTCCGTCCCCGAGCACCGCGGCGTCGTACGCGAGGCTCGGTGCGAGGGACTCCATGCCGGGCCACATGGGGGACTGGCGGGCGCCCTGGATCATCGTCTCGGCGAGCCCGGTGAGCCGGAGGAACAGCTCGACGGCGTCCCCTCGCCGCCCCTCACCGAGCGCCTCGGTCAGCCGCTCGGTGTACGTGGCCCACTCCGCCTTCCCGCCCTCGTACACGGCGAACGGTGTCTCGTACACGGCCACCTGACGCACCGGCAGCCCGCTCGCCGCCGCCTCCAGCGCCAGCGCGCCGCCCGAGGAGACCCCGCACAGCGCCGCCTCGCCGCCCGCCGCCTCGATCAGCACCCCGAGATCCTCGACCTCGCGGGCCACGTCGTACGGCGCCTTCTCGCCGCTCCCGCCACGGCCCCGGCGGTCGTACGTCACGACAGTGAACCCGTGCCCCGCCAGGGACTCGGCCAGGGGGGCCAGGGTGGCGCCCGTGGACATCGCGCCGCTGACGAGGACGACCGCCGGGCCGTCACCGGTGCTCTCGTACGCGAGGGAGGTGCCGTCGCGCGAAAAGGTCTTGTGTCCCATGCCCGACAGACTGCCATCGGGCACCGGACTAATCGGTCACAACACCTCTACTTCGTAGAAGCACAGGTGGTCCTTGATCCGGGCGACGTCCGGCTTGGGGCCGGGGTACGCCCACACCAGGTCCGCGGCGTCCGGCAGCGACCAGTAGGAGGCCGTGCCCTTGAAGGGGCAGTACGTGCGGGTGTCGGAGGGTGTCAGCAGGTCGAGCCGTACGTCCTCGGCCGGGAGGTAGTAGCGCACGGGACAGCCGGTCTCCCGCAGGACGAGCGGGCGGTCGCTCTCCGCGAGGACCTTGCCGTCGTGGACGACCCGCACGCGCCGCGTGCCCTGCTCGATCGTGATCGTGTGTCCATCAGCCATGGTTGGTGCAGCGCGCGTGGGGCGCCGGTTCTTCCCACATACGGTTGTCGCATGCGAATCTGCGTCTTCCTCTCCGCGGCCGATCTCGACGAGCGTTACACCCGCCCCGCGCGGGAGTTCGCGAACCTGCTGGGCAAGGGCGGACACACGCTCGTGTGGGGCGGCTCCGACGTGGGGCTGATGAAGGTGGTCGCCGACGGGGTGGAGCAGGCGGGCGGGCGGCTGCTCGGGGTGTCCGTGGACTTCCTCGCCGCGAAGGCCCGTCCGGGCGTCGACGAGATGCTCGTCGCCCGGGACCTCGCCGAGCGGAAGAAGCTGCTGCTGGAGAACGCCGACGCGGTGGTCATCATGGTCGGCGGTACGGGGACCCTCGACGAGGCCACGGAGATCCTGGAGCTGAAGAAGCACGGGCACACGGACAAGCCGGTGGTGCTGCTGAACACGGGGGGCTTCTACGACGGCCTGAAGGAGCAGTTCCGCCGTATGGAGGACGAGGGGTTCCTGCCCCGGCCGCTGACCGACCTGGTGTTCTTCGCGGAGGAGCCGGTGGGGGCGCTGGCGTACCTGGAGGAGAGCCAGGGCGTGGAGTGACGGCGCTGTGGTGCGACGATGGCCGGTATGGCTACTCATGTGATCACCGGGGCCGGTTCCGGCATCGGCGCGGCCGTGGCGCGTCGGCTGCACGCGCGCGGGGACGAACTTGTGCTGCACGCGCGTGACGCGGGGCGGGCGAAGGAACTGGCGGCGGAGTTTCCCGGGGCGAGGACGCTGGTGGGTGACCTGTCGGACCCCGACAAGCTGTCGTGGGCGTTCTCGCACCAGTCGCTTCCGGACCGGGTGGACTCGCTGCTCCACATCGCGGGTGTGGTGGACCTGGGGAGGGTGGGCGACCTGACCCCCAAGACCTGGCGCCACCAGCTGAACGTCAACCTCATCGCCCCGGCGGAGCTGACCCGCCACTTCCTGCCCCAACTCCGGGCCACGCGCGGCCACGTGGTGTTCGTGAACTCGGGCGCGGGTCTGAACGCGCACGCGGACTGGTCGGCGTACGCGGCCTCGAAGCACGGCCTGAAGGCCCTGGCGGACTCCCTCCGCCACGAGGAACACGGCAATGGCGTCCGGGTGACCTCGGTCTACCCCGGCCGTACGGCCAGTCCCATGCAGGCGAAGGTCCACCAGCAGGAGGGCAAGGAGTACGACGAGTCGCAGTGGATCGACCCGGAGTCCGTGGCGACCACGATTCTGATGGCGATCGACCTGCCCAGGGACGCGGAGGTCAACGACCTGACGGTGAGGCCGGGCCGGTGACGCCGCTCAGCTTCGCCCCCGCCACCGGCATCGGCTCCCTGCCCGGCGGCGACGCCCGTGAGGCCG
Source organism: Streptomyces sp. P17 (assembly GCF_032436805.1). Classification (NCBI taxonomy): domain Bacteria; kingdom Bacillati; phylum Actinomycetota; class Actinomycetes; order Kitasatosporales; family Streptomycetaceae; genus Streptomyces; species Streptomyces sp. P17. Next base: position 20,115 of record NZ_JAVRBF010000021.1, read on the forward strand.
CCAAGACGGTCACCGGATCCATCGAGGACTTCCCGTTCCTCGCCGAGCTCCCCGCCCGCGGCCCCGGCGCGGACATGATCGGCCGTACCGCCGGAATGCTCGTCGAGCTGTACGCACGCGTGGAGCCCAGCGGATGGCGGCTCGGGGACCGGCCGGGACGGGACACCAAGCGGGCCAGGTCCTGGCTCGGCGAGGACCTCGACGCGCTGGAGGAGTTCACCCGGGGATACGAGGGGCAGCTCAAGGTCCAGGCCGTCGGCCCCTGGACCCTCGCCTCCGCCCTGGAGCTGAGGAACGGCGAGTCCGCGCTCTCCGACCCCGGTGCCTGCCGCGACCTCACCGCCTCCCTCGGCGAAGGCATCAGACTCCACCTCGCCGAGGTCCAGCGCCGCATCCCCGGCGCCCAACTCGTCCTGCAACTCGACGAACCCTCCCTCACGGCAGTGCTCCGCGGCCAGGTGAAGACCGCCAGCGGGTATCGGACACACCGGGCCGTGGACCGTCAGATCGTGGAGGCCGCGCTGCGCGAGGTCGTCGGGGTTCACGCCGGCGGTCCCGTCGTGGTCCACTCGTGCGCACCGGACGTCCCCTTCGCCCTCCTGCGCCGGGCAGGCGCCACGGCGGTCTCCTTCGACTTCTCGCTCCTCACCGAGCGTGACGACGACATGATCGGCGAGGCGGTGGAGGCGGGCACCCGGCTGTTCGCAGGTGTCGTCCCGGGCACGGACGGCCCATTGTCAGACCCTGCCGGTAGCGTCATGGGTGTCAGGACGCTGTGGCGCAGGCTGGGGCTGCGACCGGGGCTTCTCGCAGAGTCCGTCACGGTCGCCCCGGCGTGCGGACTCGCGGGCGCTTCCCCGGAGTACGCCCGCAAGGCCCTCGCCCACTGCGTCCGGGCGGCGAGATCCCTCGCGGACAACCCAGAGTAACGGGAGGACAACACGGTGGCCGGCGACAAGCAAGCGGAGACGACGGTGCCCGCCGAGGCGCGGGAAAAGCACGCCAAGCTCGCTGAGCAGATCGAGGAGCACCGCTTCCGTTACTACGTGAAGGACGCTCCGGTCATCAGCGACGCGGAGTTCGACAAGCTCCTGCGCTCGCTCGAAGCGCTGGAGGACGAGTACCCCGAGCTGCGCACGCCCGACTCACCGACCCAGAAGGTCGCGGGGGCGTACGAGACGGAGTTCACGGCCGTCCAGCACCGCCGGCGCATGCTCTCCCTGGACAACGCCTTCGACGACCTGGAGCTCGCCGCCTGGGCCGAGCGCGTCCACAAGGACGTCGGCACCTCCGCGTACCACTTCCTGTGCGAGCTGAAGGTCGACGGCCTCGCCGTGAACCTGACGTACGAGCACGGACGGCTCACCCGCGCGGCGACCCGCGGCGACGGCCGCACCGGTGAGGACATCACGCCCAATGTCCGTACGATCGCGGAGATTCCGGACCGGCTGATTGGCGACAGCATCCCGGACCTCGTCGAGATCCGCGGCGAGGTCTACTTCCCGATGGAGAAGTTCGAGGAGCTCAACGCCCGGCTGGTCGAGGCCGGCGACAAGCCCTTCGCCAACCCCCGCAACGCCGCCGCCGGTTCGCTGCGCCAGAAGGACCCGCGCGTCACCGCCACCCGCCCGCTGCACATGGTCGTCCACGGCATCGGCGCCCTGGAGGGCTTCGACGGCCTCACCCGCCTCTCCCAGGCGTACGACCTGCTCAAGACCTGGGGTCTGCCCACGGCCCGGCACAACAAGGTGGTCGGCGAGCTCGACGGCGTCCGGGAGTTCATCGCCTACTACGGCGAGAACCGCCACTCCGTGGAGCACGAGATCGACGGAGTCGTCGTCAAGCTCGACGAGATCCCCCTCCAGGGCCGCCTCGGCTCCACCTCCCGCGCCCCACGCTGGGCCATCGCGTACAAGTACGCGCCGGAGGAGGTCAACACCAAGCTGGTCAACATCCGCGTGGGCGTGGGCCGTACGGGCCGGGTGACGCCGTACGCCCAGGTCGAGCCGGTGACGGTGGCCGGTTCGGAGGTCGAGTTCGCGACCCTGCACAACCAGGACGTGGTCAAGGCCAAGGGCGTGCTCATCGGCGACACCGTGGTGCTGCGCAAGGCCGGTGACGTCATCCCGGAGATCCTCGGCCCGGTCGCCGACCTGCGCGACGGCAGCGAGCGCGAGTTCGTGATGCCGAGCGAGTGCCCCGAGTGCGGTACGGCGCTGCGGCCCATGAAGGAGGGCGACGTCGACCTGCGCTGCCCGAACGCCCGGACCTGCCCGGCCCAGTTGCGCGAGCGCCTGTTCTACCTCGCCGGCCGCAAGTCGCTGGACATCGAGCACTTCGGATACGTCGCCGCGGCCGCGCTCACCAAGCCGCTGGAGCCCGAGGACCCGCCGCTGACCGACGAGGGCGATCTGTTCGACCTCACCATCGAGCGGCTGCTGCCCATCAAGGCGTACGTCCTCGACCAGGACAGCGGCCTGCCCAAGCGTGACCCGAAGACCGGCGAGGAGAAGATCGCGACGGTCTTCGCCAACCAGCAGGGCGAGCCGAAGAAGAACGCGCTTGCCATGCTGGAGAACATCCAGGCGGCCAAGGAGCGCCCGCTCGCGCGCGTCCTCACGGGCCTGTCGATCCGTCATGTGGGCCCGGTCGCCGCCGAGGCGCTGGCCCGTGAATTCCGCTCGATCGAGCGGATCGAGCAGGCGAGTGAGGAGGAGCTGGCGGCCACCGACGGTGTCGGCGCGATCATCGCCGCCTCGCTCAAGGAGTGGTTCGCGGAGGAGTGGCACCAGGAGATCCTCCGCAAGTGGCGGGCGGCCGGTGTCCGTATGGAGGAGGAGGGCTCCGGCGAGGACCAGGGCCCACGCCCGCTCGAAGGGCTGACCGTGGTCGTGACCGGCACTCTGGAGCACTTCACCCGGGACGGCGCCAAGGAGGCGCTGCAGACCCGTGGAGCGAAGGTGACCGGTTCGGTTTCGAAGAAGACGTCCTTTGTGGTTGTGGGTGACAATCCTGGTTCGAAGTACGACAAGGCGATGCAGCTCAAGGTGCCTGTTCTGAACGAGGACGGCTTCAACGTCCTGCTGGAACAGGGCCCCGAGGCGGCGGCCGAAGTCGCGCTTCCGACCGAGGAGTAGTGAGAAGTAGCGGTTGAAGGCCACCCGATCGGCGCATACCAGATGCATACGGGTGGCCGGGGCGCATTCGGGCAACCGTCGACGACCGCTGCCCGTGGAAGCCTTCTGCGGCCTACTGTTGAGATGTGCGCCTGCCGTGCCCAGCTGCGGTTGGGGCATTCCCTTGCTCTTGATGAGCCGGGGGAAGGGTTTTCCAACGCGGTGCCGCCCAGGGTTGTCGGGCATCGGGGCCGCGTGGCGTGGGCACCGCCGGCTGTGAGAGGGACGGGAATGGAACCGACCGAGAGCGCCGCCCCGGACTCACGGCTGCGCCTGCGCCGGTTCACCGGCGCCTGGCGGGCGAGCCGTTGGTCCGGGTGGGCCGCCGGGCGTCCGGGCGCCGCCGGACCGCCCGGCGCGGACGGCCGTGGCGCCGCGCAGCTCACCGTCGAGCGCGCTCCCGGTCTGCCGGAGAACGAGACCGAACGGCACCTGTCCTGGCCCGCCCTGCCCGCCGCCGTCGTCGCCGCGGCCGGCTTCGTCCTCGGCGCCGGCTTCTACCACACCTTCACCGGCGGCCACGCCCTCTTCCCATCCGGCACCGTCGGCTGGTCGCTCGCCGTGCTCACCGGCATCATCGTCGGCCATCTCGTCGCCCTCGGCCGCGCCCGCTGGTGGGGCGGCACCGGCTCAGGCGCCGCCCTCACCCTCGCCGTCCTGATGCTCTATGGCTGGGTACCCGCCGGCATGGTCAGCCTCACCGTCGTCGTGCTGGTCGGCATAGCCCGCCGCCACCGCTGGCGGCAGGGCGTTCTGCACGGCTCGGTGGACATGCTCGGGATCGCCGCCGGCGCCCTGGTGCTCGCCGCGTTCGGCCGGGTGCCGTCCGTCGAGACCCCGTGGGACCCCGACACCTGGACCTTCTACACCGCCCCCGAAGTGGTGCTGGTCGCCGCCGCCTACCTCCTGGTCAGCCGCACCCTGCTGTGGTATCTGCACGCCCCGCGCACCGGAGGACTGCCCACCGTCGCCCGCACCGCCCTGCTCAGACAGGGCCTGGTCGCGGTCGCGCTGCTCGGTATCGCCCCGCTGGTCTGCGTCGTCGCCATGGCCAAGCCGGTGCTGCTGCCGCTGTTCGCCATTCCGCTGATCGCCCTCGACTCCACCCTGTGGATAGCCCGGGCCCGCGCCGAGGAGCAGCTCCGCGACCCGCTGACCGGGCTGCCCAACCGGGTGTGGCTGCTGGAGCGCATCTGGACCGCGCTCGACGACGCCGAGCGGATCGGCGCCCGGTCCGCACTGATGCTGATCGACCTGGACCGGTTCCGATCGGTCAATGACACGCTGGGTCATCTCGCCGGTGACCGGCTGCTGCTCCAGATAGCCGACCGGCTCCGGCTGGCGCTGCCCCGCGGGGCCGAGGCCGCGCGCCTGGGCGGTGACGAGTTCGCCGTCTTACTGCCGGTCGCCGACTCCACGACGTCCGCGACCCGGGTCGCCCGCAGTCTGGTCGCCGACCTCAGCTCCCCCCTCGACCTCGACGGCCTCACCCTGGTCCTGGAGGCCAGCGCCGGAGTCGCCGTCTTCCCCGACCACGCCCTGGACGCCGAGGGCCTGCTGCGCCGCGCGGACGTGGCGATGTACCAGGCCAAGCGGGACCGCACGGGCGTGGAGGTGTACGAGTCCAAGCGGGACTCCAACACCCCGGACCGCCTCGGTCTCCTCGGCGATCTGCGCCGGGCGCTCGACGCGCACGACGTGCAACTGCACTACCAGCCCAAGGTCCGCTTCGACGGACAGGTGGCAGGCCTGGAGGCGCTGGTCCGCTGGGTGCACCCGGAGCGCGGGAAGGTGCCGCCTGACGAGTTCATAGCCATCGCCGAGTCCTCCGGGCTGATGCCCTATCTCACCGAGTACGTGCTGGACACGGCCCTCGCCCAGGTCGCCAAGTGGCGGGCCCAGGGCCTGCATGTACCGGTCGCCGTCAATGTCTCCCCGCGCGATGTCCATACCCCGGGCTTCGCCGGATCGGTCGCCGCCCGGCTCGCCCGCCACGGCGTCCCGGCGGGCTCGCTCCAGCTGGAGATAACCGAACACGTCCTCCTGGAGGACCCGCAGCGCGCCGCCGACACCCTCGCGGGCCTGACCGGGCACGGCGTGAAGATGTCCCTGGACGACTTCGGCACGGGCTATTCGTCTCTCGTGCACCTCAGGCGGCTCCCGGTGAGCGAGCTGAAGATCGACCGTTCGTTCGTGGCCCGGCTCGCTGTGGACACCGAGGACGCCGAGATCGTCCGCTGCACGGTGGATCTGGCCCACTCCCTCGGGCTGCTCGTGGTCGCCGAGGGAGTGGAGGACGACGAGACCTGGGAGCGGCTGCGCGACCTGGGCTGCGACGCCGTACAGGGGTGGCTGGTCGCGGCGGCGATGCCGCCCGAGGAGACGACCGCGTGGTTGCGGGCGCGGGGGTCGCGGGGGTGGCAGCGGCCACGGGCGGCTCTGCCGGCGGCCGACTAGAAGTGTCCTGAAGATCTCGCTTGGGCCGCCCCGATCGCCCAGGTTCGCCCGCAAAAGTCGATCGGGGCAATCCGGTGCAAGGCGGGCGCGTTTTCAAGATTCTCAGTGGTCTCCTAGGCTTCTTCGTCGCCGACTCGCCGCGGGGTGTTCTCGCCGTTGGCGGCTGCGGGTTCGTCGTGGCTCGTCGCGCCGTTCCCCGCGCCTCTGTCGGGACGCTCTCGAAACCGTTTCACCGGCATGGGCCCCCGCCCCATAGGATTGGGCCCAAACCACACACACTCACCCCAGAGGATCGCTGCATGCCTGGCATCACGCGCGAGGAGGTCGCCCACCTCGCCCGGCTGGCGCGTCTGGAGCTGAAGCCCGAAGAGCTTGAGCACTTCGCGGGACAGCTGGACGACATCATCGGCGCGGTCGCACGCGTCAGTGAGGTCGCCGACCAAGACGTACCGCCGACCTCGCACCCGCTCCCGCTGACGAACGTCATGCGGGCGGACGAGGTCCGTCCGTCGCTCACCCCCGAGCAGGCGCTCTCCGGCGCCCCGGCCCAGGAGCAGCAGCGTTTCAAGGTGCCGCAGATCCTGGGGGAGGACTAATCGCCATGACGGACATCATCAAGCTCACGGCCGCCGAGACCGCCGCGAAGATCGCCTCCGGCGAGCTCACCGCGGTCCAGGTCACCGAGGCCCACCTCGCGCGCATCGAGGCCGTCGACGAGAAGGTGCACGCCTTCCTGTACGTCGACCGCGAGGGCGCCCTCGCCCAGGCCCGTGCCGTCGACGAGAAGCGGGACAGGGGCGAGAAGCTCGGCCCGCTGGCCGGTGTGCCGCTCGCGCTCAAGGACATCTTCACCACCGAGGGGATCCCGACGACCGTCGGCTCGAAGATCCTTGAGGGCTGGATCCCGCCGTACGACGCCACCCTCACCAAGCGTCTGAAGGCCGCCGACGTCGTCATCCTCGGCAAGACCAACATGGACGAGTTCGCCATGGGGTCGTCGACCGAGAACAGCGCCTACGGCCCGACCGGCAACCCCTGGGACCTCACCAAGATCCCCGGCGGCTCCGGTGGCGGCTCCTCCGCCGCGCTGGCCGCGCACATGGCCCCGCTCGCCATCGGCACCGACACCGGCGGCTCCATCCGCCAGCCGGCCGCCGTCACCGGCACGGTCGGTGTGAAGCCGACGTACGGCGCGGTCTCCCGCTACGGCATGGTCGCCTTCTCCTCCTCCCTCGACCAGGGCGGGCCCTGCGCCCGTACGGTCCTGGACGCGGCCCTGCTGCACGAGGTCATCGCCGGGCACGACCCGATGGACTCCACCTCGATCGACGCCCCGGTCCCGCCGGTCGTCGAGGCCGCCCGCAACGGCAGCGTCGAGGGCATGCGCGTCGGTGTCGTCAAGCAGTTCCGCGGCGAGGGCTACCAGGCCGGTGTCATCCAGCGCTTCGACGAGTCCGTCGCCCTGCTCAAGGAGCTGGGCGCCGAGATCGTCGAGCTGGACTGCCCGTCCTTCGACCTCGCGCTCTCCGCGTACTACCTGATCGCGCCCTCCGAGTGCTCCTCCAACCTCGCCCGCTTCGACGGCCTGCGCTACGGCCTGCGCAGTGGAGACGACGGCACGCACTCCGCGGAGGAGGTCACCTCCCTCACCCGTGAGGCGGGCTTCGGCCCCGAGGTCAAGCGCCGCATCATGCTCGGCACCTACGCCCTGAGCTCCGGCTACTACGACGCGTACTACGGCAGCGCCCAGAAGGTCCGTACGCTCATCACGCGCGACTTCGAGAAGGCGTTCGAGCAGGTCGACGTGATCGTCTCCCCGACGACGCCGACCACCGCCTTCGCGATCGGTGAGCGCGCCGACGACCCGATGGCGATGTACCTCGCCGACCTCTGCACCATCCCGACCAACCTGGCGGGCAACGCGGCCATGTCGCTGCCCTGCGGTCTCGCCCCGGAGGACAACCTCCCGGTCGGCCTCCAGATCATCGCCCCGGCGCTGAAGGACGACCGTCTTTACAAGGTGGGCGCCGCGGTCGAGGCCGCCTTCGTGGAAAGGTGGGGGCACCCGCTGATCGAGGAGGCTCCGTCGCTGTGAGCGCACTGACCAAGGCCAAGGGCTTCAAGAAGTCCAAGTCCGGTACGTACCTGTCCATCGCCGGGACCGCGTTCGGCGCGATCGGCGTCGCCAAGCGGCTGAAGAAGGCCCGCGCCGAGAAGGACACGCTCGTCCTGATCGACGCCACCGTGTCCGCCGTCGCCATCGTCACCGGCCTCGCCATCCTCTACCGCGAGCTGAAGCGGCTGGGCGACGACGACGTCCTGCTGGGCTGAGAGGGAACTTTCACCGTGACCACCACGACCGACCTGGTGTCGTACGAGGACGCGCTGGCGTCGTACGACCCCGTCATGGGCCTTGAGGTCCATGTCGAACTCGGCACCAAGACCAAGATGTTCTGCGGCTGTTCGACCGCGCTCGGTGCCGACCCGAACACCCAGACCTGCCCGGTCTGCCTCGGCATGCCCGGCGCGCTCCCGGTCGTCAACGCGACCGGCGTCGAGTCCGCGATCAAGATCGGTCTCGCGCTGAACTGCGAGATCGCCGAGTGGTGCCGCTTCGCCCGGAAGAACTACTTCTATCCGGACATGCCGAAGAACTTCCAGACCTCCCAGTACGACGAGCCGATCGCCTTCAACGGCTACCTCGACGTACAGCTGGAGGACGGCGAGACCTTCCGCGTGGAGATCGAGCGCGCCCACATGGAGGAGGACACCGGCAAGTCGACGCATGTCGGCGGTGCCACGGGCCGTATCCATGGCGCCTCGCACTCGCTGCTGGACTACAACCGCGCCGGCATCCCGCTCATCGAGATCGTCACCAAGCCGATCGAGGGCGCCGGCGAGCGTGCTCCCGAGGTCGCGCGGGCGTACGTCCGTGAGCTGCGCGAGCTCATCAGGGCGCTCGGCGTCTCCGAGGCCCGGATGGAGATGGGCCAGATGCGCTGCGACGTGAACCTCTCGCTGCGCCCCAACGGCACCGAGAAGTTCGGGACGCGTTCCGAGACGAAGAACGTCAACTCGCTGCGGTCCGTGGAGCGTGCGGCCCGTTTCGAGATCCAGCGGCACGCGGCTGTCCTCAGCAGCGGTGGCACGATCATCCAGGAGACCCGCCACTTCCACGAGGACACGGGGTCGACGACCTCCGGCCGGGTGAAGGAGGAGGCCGAGGACTACCGGTACTTCCCGGAGCCCGACCTGGTGCCGGTCGCCCCGACCCGCGAGTGGGTCGAGGAGATCCGCGCGGGGCTGCCCGAGCTGCCGCTGGTGCGCCGCAACCGGCTGCGTGAGGAGTGGGGGATCTCCGCGACCGACATGCAGTCGATCCTCAACGCCGGCGCGCTGGACCCGATCCTCGCCACCATCGACGCCGGTGCCGACGCCGCCTCGGCCCGTAAGTGGTGGATGGGCGAACTGGCCCGTAGCGCCAACGAGTCGGGCAAGTCGCTCGACGAGCTGGCGATCACCCCGGCGCAGGTCGCCCGGGTCACCGAGCTGGTCGCGAAGGGTGACCTGAACGACAAGCTGGCCCGGCAGGTCATCGAGGGCGTCCTCGCGGGCGAGGGCACCCCGGACGAGGTGGTCGACAAGCGCGGTCTGAAGGTCGTCTCCGACGAGGGCGCCCTGACCACCGCCGTCGAGGAGGCCATCGCCGGCAACCCGGGCATCGCGGACAAGATCCGCGGCGGCAAGGTGGCCGCGGCCGGCGCCCTGGTCGGCGCGGTCATGAAGGCCACCCGCGGTCAGGCCGACGCGGCCCGCGTCAAGGAGCTGATCCTGGAGAAGCTGGGCGTCAGCGAGGGCTGAGAACCGGACAGGGAACGGCCCCCGGAGGCAAGTGGCGGGTTCTAGCGATCCCCGCAACACCCTGGATTCAGGGAGTTGCGGGGATCGTGGGTTTTGAGGGCTTGAAGGCGAGGTTCTTCGAGGCGCTGGATCGGGAGGACGGCGGTGTCTCGGGTGCTGCTCGGGCGGTCGGGGTGAACCGTCACACGGCGGCCGCGTGGGCGCGGAAGGCCGGTGTCCGTGGTCGTGGGAAGCCGGGGACCAGTGGGCATCCGGGGCGGGCGGAGTACGACCGGCTTCGCGCGTCGGGGGTCAGGCGCTCGGTGAGACTGCTGTGCGGGGTGCTCGGTGCGGTGTCTGACATGGGTGAACGGGCTCCTTGAATCCTTCGTGACGGACAGGGGTACGCAGGAGCTCGGTCGCACCTTCAGACAATGCACCTCCATGGTCGGCCGGACCCCCGAGCCAACTACCTGGCGCCCCCGTCCCGCACCCGATTTCTCAGCGGGACCCGCTACGCTCGCCCGCCATGAGTGGATGCCCCGATGCCGAGCACCCCGCGGACATAGCCGAGGCGCACGAGGTGCACGACGCGCGACGGGCCCGCTGGACGGCTGCCGCGGCCGGCGCGCTGCTGACCCTGGCCGGCCTCGCCGCCTCGACACTCCGCGCCACCGGTTCCGCCCCGGCCCTCGTCCCGGCCGCCTACGCCCTCGGTGCCGTCGTCTGCGGTCTGGCGGCCTTCCTCGGTTCCCGGGGCCGTACCCGGCGGGCGCTGTGGCTGCTGGTCGCCGGGGTGACGGTGATGGCGTTCGGAGACCAGTTCGACTGAGGTGACAATGCGGCCGTTACTGTCCTGTGATCTGCCTCCCACTCCTGTGAATAAGCCCACGAACGCATTAAAGGATCACTTTCACCTGCAAGAGTGGTCTTCGCATTGCTCATGCGTTCTTTGCGGGCTGTTCACCACATGAACGACTGTTCCCGGTCAAAGATCCATAAATCGCACCCCTGGGAGCAAGGTTCGTGGCAGCCCTCGCACGCTGGTGTGTCCAGCGCCGCCTCGTCGCCGTACTGCTGTGGCTCCTCGCCTTCGGCGGGGTGACCGCGGCGGCCGTCGCCACGGGCACCGCGTACTCCAACGACTACGAGGTCGCCGGCACCGAGTCCGGCCGCGCCACCCAGCTCCTCCAGGACGGCTTCCCGGGCCTCGGCGGCGACAGCGACACCGTCGTCTGGCGCACCGACTCCGGCACCGTCCGCGCCGCCGACGTCCAGCAGACGATGAACCGCACCCTGGACGAGATCGCCGAGCTGCCCGGGGTGGCGTCCGTGGCGGGCCCGTACGACGGCCATGGCGCGACACAGATCAGCGAGGACGGCCGTACCGCCTACGCCACGGTCACCTTCGAGGACCGGGCCGAGAACATCGACCGCGGCCAGGCCCAGGCGGTCGTCGACGCCGCTGCCGAGGCCGAGGCCGACGGGCTCCAGGTGGAGCTCGGCGGCACCGCGGTCGGGCTCACCGAGTCCTCCGGCGGGCCTCTCGCCGAGGTGGTCGGCGTGGCCGTCGCCGCGGTCGTCCTCTTCCTCGCGTTCGGCTCGCTCGCCGCCTCCCTGCTGCCCATCGCCACCGCCCTGGTCAGCGTCGGCACCGCCTACGCCGGGACCGTGCTGCTCGGGCACGCCATGACCGTCGCCGACTTCGCGCCCATGCTCGGCATGCTGATCGGGCTCGGCGTCGGCATCGACTACGCGCTGTTCATAGTGACCCGGCACCGGCGTGGTCTGAAGCGCGGACTGCCCGTCACCGAGTCCATCACCAACGCCGTCGCGACCACCGGACGCGCGGTCGTGTTCGCGGGTGCCACCGTTTGCATCGCGCTGCTCGGCATGCTGATCCTGCGGCTGAACTTCCTCAACGGCGTCGCCATCGCGGCCTCGCTGACCGTGGTGCTCACCGTCGCGGCCTCCGTGACCCTGCTGCCCGCCCTGCTCTCCTTCATCGGCATGCGCGCTCTGAGCCGCCGTGAGCGGCGCAGGCTGGTCGAGCACGGTCCCGAACCCGAGCTGCCGACCGGGCTCGCCGCCCGCTGGTCGGCGTTCGTCGAGCGCCACCCCAAGCTGCTCGGCGCCCTCGCCCTCGTCGTCATCACGATCCTCGCGCTGCCCACGCTCTCCCTGCGCCTGGGCACCTCCGACCAGGGCAACAACCCGCAGACCGCCACCACCCGGCAGGCCTACGACCTCCTCGCCGACGGCTTCGGCCCCGGAGTCAACGGCCCGCTGACCCTGGTGACGCACGTCGACGGCGGCGACGACAAGCTCGCCCTGGACAACCTCGACGCGACCCTCCGCTCCACCGAGGGCGTCGCCTCCGTGACCCCGGTGACCTTCAACTCGACGGGCGACACCGCGTACCTCACGCTCGTGCCCGAGTCCTCCCCGCAGTCCCAACGGACCAGCGACCTCGTCGAGCGGCTGCGCTCCGAGGTGCTGCCCCGCGCGGAGACCGGCACCTCGCTCGATGTGCAGGTCGGCGGGGTGACGGCGGGCTACGACGACTTCGCCGACGTCATCGTCGGCAAGCTGCCGCTGTTCGTGGGCGTCGTCGTCGGCCTCGGCTGTCTGCTGCTCCTGCTGGCCTTCCGGTCCATCGGCATCCCGCTGAAGGCGGCCGCGATGAACATCGCCGCCGTCGCCGCCTCCTTCGGCATCGTCGTCGCCGTCTTCCAGTGGGGCTGGGGGAGCGAACTGCTGGGGCTCGGCCGCGCCGGGCCGATCGAGCCCTTCCTCCCGGTGATCATGGTGTCGGTGCTCTTCGGGCTGTCCATGGACTACCAGGTGTTCCTGGTCAGCCGGATGTACGAGGAATGGCTGGAGACCGGCGACAACCGGCGGGCCGTGCGGATCGGCCTCGCCGAGACCAGCCGGGTGATCAACTCCGCCGCGGTCATCATGATCTCGGTCTTCCTCGCCTTCGTGCTCAGCGGCGACCGGGTGATCGCCATGTTCGGCATCGCGCTCGCCGCCGCCGTCGCCCTGGACGCGTTCGTCCTGCGTACGCTCCTGGTGCCCGCGCTGATGCATCTGCTCGGCGGCGCCAACTGGTGGCTGCCACGCTGGCTGGATGCCCGGCTGCCGCGGATCAGCATCGAGGCGCCTGAGGCCCGCGCCGCCCATGAGAGGCTGGCCGCCGCGACGGACGCCGAGGTGGCGGACGTACTGGCGAAGGAGCAGCGGCAGGATGTACGCGATATCGCTGGGTGACGACGGCGCCGAGCTGCGGCCCCTGGAGCCCTGGCACGCCGAGGAGTTCCTCGCGCACCTGGAGCGGGGCCGGGAGTTCATCAACCAGTACGTCCCGTTCGGCTCGAAGGCCAAGGACACCGCCGGTGCCCGCGAGGTCCTCCAGCGGTACGCCGACATGCGGGCCGCCGACACCGGGTCCCTGCACGGCCTGTGGCTGGACGGGAAGCTCGTCGGCGGGGTGCTCTTCCTGAACTTCGACGCGGAGAGCCGCAACTGCGAGGTCGGGTGCTGGCTGGAGCCTGCCGGGACCGGACGGGGGCTCGTCACGCGCGCGATGCGGGTGCTCCTCGACTTCGCGTTCGGTGAACGCGGCATGCACCGCGTGGAGTGGCACGCGGCGGCGGCCAACGAACCCAGCATCAATGTGGCGCGGCGGCTCGGCATGACCCGCGAGGCGGTGCTGCGGGAGAGCTACCCTCATCGGGGCGTACGCCACGACACCGAGGTGTGGGCGGCCCTCGCCCCCGAGTGGCACGACGCACGCGCGCGTACCGCTCACAGGGATCATTAAGAAACCTCTCAGACAGCCCCCCTACGGTGCGAGACATGGGAACGAAGACAGTGGACGTGACGAAGACAGCCGAGGAGCCGGAGGCCGTCGAGGCCACCGAGCCCGACGACGAACTGACGGATGAGGTGACGGATGAGGTGACGGAGACCGAGGCCGACGCCCCCGAGACCAGCACGGACGAGGGAACCTCCTTCGTCGGCCAGGGCGCCGCCGCGGTCGTCTCCGCGGCGCTCGGCCTGGTGTCGCTGACGGGTGGCTGGATCGGTACGGTCGCCGCCGCCCGCGAGACGCTCGTCGGCCAGCTGCAGACCTCCTCCAGCGCGAGCGTGGCCCAGCAGGTCAAGGAGGTCTACGGCGACGCGTGGCAGACCACCGCACTGTGGGCGGGCCTGTTCGCGCTCATCGCCCTGATCGCCGGCGTCGTCGTGCTGGCCCGGCCCGCCTTCGGTGTCCCCGGCAAGCCGCAGCCCGTGTGGATCAAGTCGGTCGCCTGGGGCGGCGTCGCGCTCGGTGTGATCGGCCTGCTGATGGCCGTACTGAAGTACACCGACGTCCTGCTCGGCCTGCCCTCCACCAGCTGAAACACCGCAGGTCCTGAGGGGTCTCAGGGCATCCGTAAGCACCTTACGGAGCCCCTGAGGCCCCTCATGCGCGTCTAAGGCCCCGCCCACCGCCGAAGATGCGGAACTCTCCCGATGTGGCGGACCCCCCTGGGAGACGAGAGTTGAGGCATCGCAGCGAACGAAGCCGCGAAAACCAACTCTCATCAGGGGACACCATGTTCGAGTACGAGCTCCACCGCCTCCGTTCCGCCGACCTCATCCGCGAGGCCCAGAACGACCGGCTCGTCCGCGAGATCGTCCGCGGCCGCCGCGCCGCGCGCCGGGAAGCGGGCCGCCAGGACACCGAGAGCGAGGTGCATACCTCCCGCCTCGGCCGGCCTCGCTCCGCCCGCACCGCGTGAGCGCCCAGGGATGGGGGGACGTGCTTGCCCTCCTCCCGAAAACCGGTGCCCCGCTGTCAGACCCGCGTGCGATGCTCTGGCCTGTGGAAAACCAGTCCGTCAGCCCGGTGTTCGTCGGTCGCGCCGACGAGGTGCAGAGCCTGGACGACGCGCTCGCCCGCGCTGACGCGGGCGAGCCCCAGGCGCTGCTGCTCGGCGGCGAGGCCGGGGTCGGCAAGACCCGCCTCGTCGAGGAGTTCGCGGCCCGTGCCTCCCGCGCGGGGGCCGTGATCGCGCTCGGCGGCTGCGTCGAGATCGGCGCCGACGGACTGCCCTTCGCCCCCTTCTCCACCGCCCTGCGCGCCCTGCGCCACGAACTCCCCCGCGAACTCGCCGCCGCGGCCGCCGGCCAGGAGGAGGAGCTCGCCCGACTGCTGCCCGAACTCGGCGAGACCGGCTCCAGGCGCTACGACGAGAACGGCATGGCCCGCCTCTTCGAACTCACCGCCCGGCTGCTGGAACGCGTCGCCGCCGACCGCACGGTCGTCCTCGCCCTGGAGGACCTGCACTGGGCCGACGCCTCCACCCGCCACCTCCTCGCCTACCTCGTCCGCACCCTGCGCACCGGCCGCCTGGTCGTCCTCGCCACCTACCGCTCCGACGACATCCACCGCCGCCATCCGCTGCGCCCCCTGCTCGCCGAACTCGACAGGCTGCGCACGGTCCGCCGGATCGAGCTCGCCCGCTTCAACCGCGCCGAGGTCGGCCGCCAGATCGCCGGGATCCTCGCCACCGAACCCGACCCGGTCCAGGCCGACGAGATCTTCGAACGCTCCGACGGCAACGCCTTCTTCGTCGAGGAACTCGCCGTCGCCGCCCACGAGGGCTGCTGCACGGGGCTCACCGACTCCCTGCGCGATCTGCTCCTGGTGCGCGTGGAGGCGCTGCCCGAGACCGCCCAGCGCGTCGCCCGGATCGTCGCCGAGGGCGGCTCCACCGTGGAGTACCGGCTGCTCGCCGCCGTCGCCCGGCTCCCCGAGGACGATCTCATCGAGGCGCTGCGGGCCGCCGTGGGCGCCAGCATCCTCAGCGCCGCGCCCGGCGGTGACGGCTACCGCTTCCGCCACTCCCTGGTCCGCGAGGCCGTGAGCGACGATCTGCTGCCCGGCGAGCGCTCCCGCCTCAACCGCGCCTACGCCGAGGCCCTGGAGGCCGATCCGAGCCTCGTCCCCGCCGATGAACGCGTCATGCGCCTGGCCAGCTACTGGTACCACGCCCACGACCCCGCCAAGGCCCTGCCCGCCGTCCTGGACGCCTCCGTCACCGCCCGCTGCCGGCACGCCTACTCCGAACAACTGCGGCTCCTGGAACGCGCGATGGAGCTGTGGGACACCGCCCCCGAGGACGTACGGGCCACCCTGCGCCCCGTCGACTACACCGAGGTCTACCCTCCCTGCGGCTGCGACCCCGCCACCGCGCCCCTGCGCTATCTCGACCTGATGGCCGAGGCGGCCGTCGCCGGACGGCTGTGCGGGGAGCGGGAACGCGCGCTGAAGATCACCAAGCGGGCGCTGCACCTGCTGGACGACGAGGGCGATCCGCTGCGGGCCGCGTGGTTCTGGATCCAGCGCTCCCGGCTCGTCCAGGCGCAGGCCCGCGGCGACGGCTGGCAGGAGATCGCCACCGCCCAGGAACTGGTCCGCGGACTGCCACCGTCCGAGGTGCACGCCGAGGTACTGGCCACCGCGGCCGCCTGGGCCATGGTCCGGGCCCCGGGCCCCGAGGCCATGACCGCCGCCGAGCGCGCCGTCGAGTACGCGCGCATGGTGGGCGCCACCGACATCGAGCTGAACGCCCGCCTCACCCTCGGCGTGCTCCTCGTCGGCGCCGGGGACATCGAGACCGGGCTCGCCCTGATGTACGAGGTCCGGGAGCAGGCGCTGGCACTCGGACTGCCGTCCGTGCTGGGCCGCAGCCACATCAACCTGGCGTCCAGCCTCGAAGGCATCGGCCGCTCCGAGGAAGCGGTGGGCGTCCTGCGCGAGGGCCTGCGGCTCGCCCAGGACCGGGGCCTGAGGGACTCCGAGGCCTGGCTCTGGGCCAACCTCGGGGAGGCGCTGATCTCCCTGGGGCACTGGGAGGAGGGCGCCGAAGCCGCGGTCACCGCCCAGCGCACGGGACAGGTGGCCAAGCCGCGCGGCTGCGCCGCCCACTGCCTGGCCTACCTCGCGCTGGCCCGCGGGCAACTGGACGAGGCCGCCCGGTACCTGGCCGACGGCCGCGCCTCCTACGGCGCCCACGACCCCATGCCGCAGAACAACCTGCCGCTGTCCAGGCTGGCGATAGCCATATCCGCCGCCGAGGGCCGCATCCTCGACGCCCGAGCCGAACTCGCGAGCACCCTCGACACCGGCTTCCCGCCCGGCACCCAGCGCTACGCCTGGCCCCTGCTGCTGACCGCCGCCACCGCGGAGGCCGACGCCCGGGACCTGCCCGCGGTCGGCGAGGACCGGCCCGAGACCCTGGAACGCCTCTTCGGCGCGGTGAAGACCCTCACCACCCACGCCCCCGTCTGGTACGCCTACGAGCAGTGGGTCCGCGCGGAACTCCACCGCGCCGAGGGCCAGGCGCCCGTCGACCTCTGGTCCACGGTGGTCACCGCGTTCGAACAGCTCCAACGCCCCTACGACCTCGCCCGTGTCCGCCACCGCCTGGCCGAGGCCCTCCTGACCGCGGGCGACGAGAACGACCGAGCCTCCGCGGCGGAACTGCTCCGCCTCGCCCACGCGGTCGCCTGCCACCTGGGCGCCCGCCCCCTGGCGGAGGAGGTCACGTCGCTGGCCCAGCGAGCCCGCCTGCCCCTGACTCCCGAAGCACCCCGCCCCGCCGCCGACACCCTGGGCCTCACCAGCCGAGAACACGACGTCCTCCGCCTGGTCTCAGCGGGCCGCACCAACCGCCAGATAGCCGAGGAACTCTTCATCTCCCCGAAGACGGCCAGCGTGCATGTGTCCAACATCCTCGCCAAGCTGGGGGTCGCGGGGCGCGGGGAGGCGGCCGCGGTGGCCCATCGGATGGGGATGTTTCCGGTGGGGGACGGGGAGCGGGCGGGCGCTGGATAATGGCGGCAGGCCACCAGGGAGGAGCCGTGTTGTACCAGATCGAGTACACCGAGCGCGCTGCGGCACAGCGGGACGCGCTTCCCGAAGACCGGCGCAAGCTTTTGGAGCGTGGGCTCCTGAAGCTCGCCGAGGACCCGTTCACGCCGGTGTCACAGGCTGTGAGCGGCGAGGATATTCGGATCGTGTCCGTCGCCCCCGGGCTGACCGTCGACTACATGGTGCACCGGGCCTTCCTGATCCTCGTCTCGGTGGCGATCCTTGACCGGTCGCTGATGGAGGACGAGTAGCCCTTACCTCACCTGCACCTCAAGGATCTTGTCGTCGCCGCCCTCCGGCGAGCCTCGGCCGTCCGTCTCGCTCGTCACCAGCCACAGCTTGTCGCCGCCCGCCGACACCACCGTGCGCAGTCGGCCGTGGTCGCCTTCCAGGAAGGCCTGCGGTTCGGCCGAGGCCTCCGTGCCCTTCAAGGGGATGCGCCACAGGCGCTCGCCCCTCAGGCCCGCCATCCAGATCGAGCCCTCGGCGTAGGCGATACCGCTGGGCGAGGCCTCGTCCGTCGTCCACTGGGCTATCGGATTGTGGAACGCCGGGTCGTCCGACTTGCCCTCGGCCTCCGGCCAGCCGTAGTTGTCGCCCGGCTTGATCGCGTTCAGCTCGTCCCAGGTGTCCTGGCCGAACTCCGCGGCGAACAGCCGCTGCTTGGTGTCCCAGGCCAGGCCCTGCACATTGCGGTGGCCGTACGAGTACACGGGGGAGTCGGGGAAGGGGTTGCCCGGGGCCGGCTCGCCCTCCGGGGTGAGGCGCAGGATCTTTCCGCCCAGGGACTTCTTGTCCTGGGAGAGGCTCTCCTCGCCACTCTCGCCCGTGCCCGCGTACAGCATCTTGTCGGGGCCGAAGGCGATCCGGCCGCCGTTGTGGACGAAGCCCTTGGGGATGCCCCTGAGGATCGTGTCGGGGGCGCCCAGTTGCTCACCGGACGGCTTGCCCTCGTCGTGGAGCATACGGACGATGCGGTTGTCCGAGGCCGAGGTGAAGTACGCGTAGATCATGTGGTCCGAGGCGTAGTCCGGGGAGAGCGCGAGGCCCATCAGCCCGCCCTCTCCGGCCGGTGACACCCCGGGCACCTCGCCCAGCTCGGTCTTCTTGCCGGTCTCCGGGTCGACCCGGGTGATCGTGCCCTCGTCGCGGGAGGAGACGAGCAGGTCGCCGTCGGGGAGGGGGGCCAGGCCCCAAGGGGTCTTCAGATCCTCGGCGACCGTGCGCAGCACTTTCACCGAGCCCTTCGCGGGCGCGGCCTCTTCGGACGTGCCCGGCGAAGGGGCCGCTCCCGTCGCCGTACGCCCCGGTGTGGTGCTCTCGCCGCCCGAAGCGTCTCCTCCTCCCTCGTCGGAGGAACAGCCGGCCGTCAGTAGGAGTGCGGCCGCGGCCAGCACGGCCGTCACAGCTCGACGTTGCACGATCAAGGTCCCTTCGACGCGGCGGTTTCCAGCGCGGGTTCTACTTGTCTTACACCGCTCGCGCCTCACAGGTTCCCGATCATCCGAACCCGAACCCCGCCGGGCCATAGTGAGGGGCTCCCTCGGTCCCCAGACCCCTCGGTCCCCAGACCCCTCGGTCCCCAGACCCCTCAGTCCCAGGACCCCCGCGCCCCCGGCAGATCCCCCACCTCCGCCAGATCCTCCGCCGTCAGCCGCAGCCCCGCCGCCCCCGCGTTCTCGGTGACCCAGCGCGCCCGCTTCGCCCCGGGCACCGGCACCACATGCCGCCCCTGCGCCAGCACCCACGCCAGTGACACCTGCGCCGGGGTGACGTCCTCGCCGTGACGGCGGGCGATGCGGCGCAGGCCGGCCACGATGGGCTGGTTGGCCGCCATCATCTCCGCCGTGAAGCGGGGGTGGCGGGCGCGGACGTCGTCCGGTTCGAAGCCCTCGCCGGGGGTCAGCGTGCCGGTGAGGAAGCCGTTGCCGAGCGGCATCGCCGCCAGAAAGCCGATGCCGCGCGCCTCGCACCACGGCAGCAGCGACTCCAGCGCCTCCGGCGACCAGAGCGACAGCTCCGCCTGCACCGCGCTCACCGGGAAGACCTGCTGCATCCGCCGCAACTGCCGCAGGGTCGTGTCATGGAGGCGGGTCCCGGACCGACGGCCACCGCGCGCCCCCACCGCGCACATGCCCAACGCCCGTACCTTGCCCGCCTGGACGAGCTCCGCCATCGCCCCCCAGGTCTCCTCCACCGGAACCTCGGGGTCCGCGCGATGCAGCTGGTACAGGTCGATCACGTCCGTCTGCAGCCGCCGCAGCGACGCGTCGCAGGCCCGCTTCACATACCCGGGGCGGCCGTTGGCCACGATGTGCTGCTCGCCGACCAGCAGCCCGACCTTGGTCGACACGAAGGCGTCCTGCCGACGCTCCTTCAACACCCGCCCCAGCAACAGCTCGTTGGTGAACGGGCCGTACATGTCGGCCGTGTCCAGCAGCGTCGAGCCCAGATCGAGCGCCCGGTGCACGGCCCTCAGCGACTCGTCACCGCGCTGCCGCGATCCGCTGTAGGCCCAGCTCATCGGCATGCACCCGAGTCCGACAGCCCCCACCGCGAGCGCCGCCGCGCCGATCGTCCTGCGCTCCACCTGCTCGTGACCCTCCCTCTTCCGGCACCCCAACCTAACCTCTGCCGTCGCGGAGCCCTGACATAGCCTCCTGAGCATGACTCCTGACGTGTGGCTTCCCATCCCGCCGGAAGAGATCGAGGGGCTCCCCGAGGGGCCGGACTACCGCTTCTGGGACGGCGCCGAGGACTATCCCGCCGACCCCGCCGCGTGCGCCTTCTACGTCGTCCCCTACATGAAGCCGCCGGCGGTCGGTCAGCGCCCGCTGCCCCTGATGAGCTCCGTCCAGACCGTCCAGACGCTGTCCGCCGGCACCGATCACGTCGAGCCCGGCCTGAAGCATCTGCGCCCCGGCGTCCAGCTCTGCAACGCGCGCGGGGTGCACGAGGCGAGCACCGCCGAGCTCACGCTCACGCTGATCCTGGCCTCGCTGCGCGGCATCCCCGACTTCGTGCGCGCCCAGGACAAGGGGGAGTGGCTCGGCGGGTTCCGGCCCGCGCTCGCCGACAAGAGCGTCCTCATCGTGGGATACGGCTCGATCGGCGCCGCCATCGAGGACCGGCTCGCGCCCTTTGAGCTCGCGCGGGTGGCGCGCGTCGCGCGCTCCGAGCGCACCACGGCGCGCGGGCCGGTGCATCCACTCACCCAACTTCCCGGGCTGCTCCCCGAGGCGGACGTCGTCATCCTGTCCACACCGCTCACCGAAACCACCCGCCACCTGGTCGACGCCGGCTTCCTGGCCCGGATGAAGGACGGCGCGCTGCTGGTGAACGTCGCCCGCGGTGGCGTCGTCGACACCAAGGCCCTGCTCGCCGAACTGGAGGCCGGACGCATCACCGCAGCCCTCGACGTCACCGACCCCGAACCGCTGCCCCCGGGCCACCCCTTGTGGCAGGCGCCCGGCGTGCTCATCAGCCCGCATGTGGGAGGCCCGACCTCCGCCTTCCTGCCCCGCGCCAAACGGCTGCTGGTGGACCAGTTGAGCCGTTTCGTGAACCGGGAGCCGCTGCGCAACGTGATCCTTACGACGGGCGCCTCCAGTGGCCCGTCGACCAACGCAACAGCCACGTAATCCGGTTCGGGTACCCTCCGCAATCTTCCGGACGCGGTCCGTGCCCGCATCCCCGCTGTCGTCACGGAGCGTAGAGAACCTATGTCCCTGAGTGACGAGACTGGTGTATCGTCCCGACAGGGGCTGCGCCGCGCACCGTTCGGCGCCGGGGATGGACATTTCAGACTGTGAGGGGGGCGACGGGCGATGCACGGCCTATGGACCAACGATCCGACGCGGCGGAGCCGCCGGCGGCGACCCTGGCGCACGACCGCGCGCAGACGCGGCCACCACGGCAACCACGGCGGACACCACAGCCACCAGCGCAGGCACAGCAGCCGCAGGAGGCATGCGCACCCAGCGCACCGGGACCCGCGGGACCCGGGAGCGGCGCGGACCGGGAGGGACCGGTGAGCTCGCCGCCGCCTCCCACGACCACCCTCAACGCAGCGTTGCGGGCCCATCCCTCGTCGGGGGCGCTGCCCCGGCCGCCGTCCTCCGGCGGCGGGTCCGGCATGGTCCCCCAACTCGTCCTGGCCCTGGTCTGCGCGGGATACGCCGTCGGTTCCGCGCTCGGCTGGGGTTCGGACGAACTCGCACTGATCATGGGCGACTTCGGACTGAGCGCCGCCGCGGGCGCCGCCGCCGTGTCGTGCTTCCTCTACGCCCGAAGGCGCCGCATCCGCTTTCGGCCGGCCTGGCTGCTGTTCGCCCTCTCCTCGGTGATGGCCGCCCTCGGCAATCTCGTCTGGGGGTGGTACGAGGTCGTACTCGGGCGTCCCGTGCCCAGCCCCAGCTACGCGGACGGGTTCTTCCTCTGCTTCGCCCCGCCCGCCATCGTGGGGCTGCTGGTGCTCGCCAAGCGCCCGGTGACCAAGGCCGGCTGGGTCTGCCTGGGTCTGGACGCCTGGCTGATCGGCGGCTCCCTGCTCACCCTGGCATGGAGCCTCGCCCTCGCCCAGACCGCGGCGGCGTCCGAGGCGACCAGCGTGGCGCACACCGCGCTGTCGCTGGCCTACCCGCTGCTGGACATCGCTCTGATCAGCATGGTGCTCGCGCTGCACTTCCGGCGCTCGTCGGTGAACCGCACCGCGGTCAACACCGCGATCGGGGCACTCGCCCTGACCGTGATGTGCGACGCCCTGTTCACCTCGCCGCTGATGCACAACAACTACCGTTCCGGCCAACTCCTCGACGCGGGCTGGTTCGCCGGCTCGCTGCTGCTCGCCTACGCCCCCTGGGCCGCCCCGCGCGGCGGCGACGCCGAGCGGCAGGAAAGCGAGGGGTACACGCGCGTGGTGCACGAGCACCTGCCGGGACAGCGCGGCGGCAGCCACCACCTGCCCGCGCAGGGGGGTGATCACAGCCGGTTCCCGGCGGCCCGGCCGATCGCCGGCTCCCTGGCCGCCCTCACTCCCTATCTCGCGGCCGCGGTCTGCACGCTGGGGATCCTCTACAACGTCCTCAACGGCCGCAGCGTCGACCGCGTCGTGCTCATCACCGGCGGCACCGTGGTACTCGCCCTCGTGGTGCGCCAGGGCATCATGCTGCTCGACAACATCACCCTCACCCAGGAACTGGCGCAGAAGGAGAACCACTTCCGCTCCCTGGTGCAGGGCTCCAGCGACGTCATCATGATCGCCGCGCCGAGCGGCATCCTCCGCTACGTCTCCCCGGCCGCGGCCGGGGTCTACGGCCGCTCCGCGGAGGAGCTGGTAGGGACCGAACTGGCCAGTCTCATCCACCCGGAGGACCTGGGCTGCGTGGTGCACGAGGTGCGCCGATTCCTCGCCGCCAGCCCACTTGAGGAACCCACGACGCGCATCGAGTGCCGTTTCCGCTCCGGTGACGGCGGCTGGCTGAACGTCGAGTCCACCGTCAACCGCCACCACGGAGGCCTCATCTTCAACAGCCGGGACGTGACCGAAAGAGTGCGCCTGCAGGCGCAGCTCCAGCACAACGCCGAACACGACCCGCTCACCGACCTGCCCAACCGCGCCCTGTTCACCAAGCGCGTGCAGCAGGCCCTGTCCGGCCGCCGCGCCTCCGACCGCGGCGCCGCCCTGCGCGGCACGGCCGTCCTCTTCATCGACCTGGACGGCTTCAAGGCCGTCAACGACACGATCGGGCACCAGGCCGGGGACGAACTGCTCGTCCAGGCCGCCCGCAGACTCCAGGAGGCGGTCCGGCACGGGGACACCGCGTCCCGGCTCGGCGGCGACGAGTTCGCCGCACTGATCGTCGGAGACGGCACCCGCGACCGGTCCGCCCGCGAACGGCACATCCTGGAGCTCGCCGACCGCCTCAGGGTCACGTTGTCGCAGCCGTACGTCATCGACGGCAACGATGTCCGGGTCGCCGCCTCCATCGGCGTCGCGTTCGCCGAGCCGGGCCTCGGCGCGGGCGAGCTGCTGCGCAACGCCGACCTCGCGATGTACCGGGCCAAGGCGTCCGGCAAGGGCCGGGTGGAGCTGTACAAGCCGCAGATGCAGCAGGACGTCGTACGCAAGGCCGAGCTGGCCACGCGACTGCGGGCCGCGCTGCACGACGGCGAGTTCGCGCTGCTGCACCAGCCGGTGGTGTGTCTGGAGGACGGCCGGATCACCTCGGTCGCCGCCCAGGCGCGCTGGCGGTCCTCGCAAGGGGTGCTGTTCACCCCCGCCGAGTTCCTGCGGGTCTCCGAGGACAGCGACAAGACCGCCGAGCTGGGCCGCTGGATGCTTCAGGAGGCCGTGGAGCAGGCCGCCGAGCGCACCGCCACCGGGCTCTCGGTGCCGGTCAGCGTCCGGATGAGCGCGCGCCGGCTGCTGGACCGCTCGATGCCGCTCGACTCGATCGAGGCCCTGCTCACCCGGCACGGCCTGCCCTCGGGCGCGCTGGTGATAGAGCTGTCCGACACCGACGTACGGGTCTCGTTGGACGAGCTGGAGCGTCGCCTCGGCGCGCTGCGCAGGCTGGGTGTCCGGATCGCGCTGGACGGCTTCGGCAGCGGTTGCGCGGCGATCACCGCACTGCGCAGACTTCCCGTGGACATCCTCAAGCTGGACCGCGGTCTGGTCGAGGGGGTCGTGGAGTCCGCGCGGCTGCACAAGATCACCGGCGGGCTGCTGAGGATCGCCACCGACCTCGGGCTCCAGTCCGTGGCCGACGGCGTCGATCTGCCCGAGCAGGTCGTGGCGCTGCGCGCGATGGGCTGCACCCATGGCCAGGGCATGGCGTTCTCCGGTCCGCTGGACGAGTTCCGGCTGCGCAGAGCGCTCGGATCCGGCCACTATCCGGTGCCGCACGGACCGGTGGAGCCCGCGTTCGCGGGCGTGAGAGAGCCGCAGGGGCGCGTCGGAGTCGAGGGTGCGAGCGCGCGCAGGCCCGAAGGGCTGAGCACGGTCGCGGCCTCGACACCGACAGTGGCGCCCCGGAGGTGAACGACCATGGAAAGGGGTGGTTCGGGGGTGTACACCGGAGGTGTGCCCGCTGTTCTCGGAGGCGGCAGTGCCCTTCGCTCACATAATGAGACGCCCGTCCCACCACCTTGACATGCGGTGCGTGCCGGGGGGAGGGTCAGTGCCATGCGCACCCGAATTCTCGTACTTGGAAAGCGCGTCGGCTGACGCTGAGCCCTTGACCGCTCAGCGACCCACTCCCGGCGCGCTCCCCTCGCTTGCCTTACGGCACGAGGGGTTTTTTGTTGCACAGGCACCTGCCGAGCAGCAGTCGTACACCGCACAAACTTCGCAAAAACCCTCAGCATCGAGAAGAGAATGCCGATGACCGAGCAGGCCACCGGGGCCCATCATCCGCAGCCGCGGCCCCGTTCCGGAGGACAGCAGTCCGCGCCCGAGCACGTCACGGGAGCGCAGTCCCTCATCCGCTCTCTTGAGGAGGTCGGCGCCGACACGGTATTCGGCATTCCCGGCGGTGCGATCCTCCCGGCGTACGACCCGCTGATGGACTCCACGAAGGTGCGTCACGTCCTGGTCCGGCACGAGCAGGGCGCGGGCCACGCCGCCACCGGCTACGCGCAGGCCACCGGCAAGGTCGGTGTCTGCATGGCGACCTCGGGCCCCGGCGCCACCAACCTGGTGACCCCGATCGCCGACGCGCACATGGACTCCGTGCCGATGGTCGCGATCACCGGGCAGGTCGCCTCCAAGGCGATCGGCACCGACGCCTTCCAGGAGGCGGACATCGTCGGCATCACCATGCCGATCACCAAGCACAACTTCCTGGTGACCAAGGCCGAGGACATCCCGCGCGTGATCGCGCAGGCGTTCCACATCGCCGCCACCGGTCGCCCGGGCCCGGTCCTGGTCGACATCGCCAAGGACGCGCTCCAGGCGCGGACCACCTTCTCCTGGCCGCCCACCATGGACCTGCCCGGCTACCGCCCGGTGACCAAGCCGCACGCCAAGCAGATCCGCGAGGCCGCCAAGCTGATCACCGCCGCCAAGCGGCCGATCCTCTACGTCGGCGGCGGCGTCCTCAAGGCCGGCGCCACCGCCGAGCTGAAGGTGCTCGCGGAGCTGACCGGCGCGCCCGTCACCACCACCCTGATGGCGCTCGGGGCGTTCCCCGACAGCCACCCGCTGCACCTGGGCATGCCCGGTATGCACGGCTCGGTGGCCGCCGTGACCGGACTGCAGAAGGCCGACCTGATCGTCGCCCTCGGCGCCCGCTTCGACGACCGCGTCACCGGCAAGCTGGACAGCTTCGCGCCGTTCGCCAAGATCGTGCACGCCGACATCGACCCGGCCGAGATCGGCAAGAACCGGGCCGCGGACGTGCCGATCGTCGGCGACGCCCGTGAGGTCATCGCCGATCTGATCCAGGCGGTGCAGAAGGAGCACAGCGAGGGCCACCGGGGGGACTACGAGGCCTGGTGGAAGGACCTCAGCCGCTGGCGCGACAGCTACCCGCTCGGCTACGACCAGCCCGAGGACGGCTCCCTGTCCCCGCAGCAGGTCATCCAGCGCATCGGCCAACTCGCCCCCGAGGGCACGATCTTCGCGGCGGGCGTCGGCCAGCACCAGATGTGGGCCGCGCACTTCATCGAGTACGACAAGCCCGCCACCTGGCTCAACTCCGGCGGCGCCGGGACGATGGGCTACGCGGTCCCGGCCGCGATGGGCGCCAAGGCCGGAGCCCCGGACCAGACCGTCTGGGCGATCGACGGCGACGGCTGCTTCCAGATGACCAATCAGGAGCTCACCACCTGCGCCCTGAACAACATCCCGATCAAGGTCGCCATCATCAACAACGGTGCCCTCGGGATGGTCCGCCAGTGGCAGACCCTCTTCTACAACCAGCGCTACTCCAACACCGTGCTGCACAGCGGCCCGGAGGCGGACGGCAAGCAGCCCAGCGCCGGCACCCGCGTCCCCGACTTCGTCAAGCTGTCGGAGGCCATGGGCTGTTACGCGATCCGCTGCGAGGACCCGGCCGACCTCGACAAGGTGATCGAGGAGGCGAACTCGATCAACGACCGCCCGGTCGTCATCGACTTCATCGTCCACGAGGACGCGATGGTGTGGCCGATGGTCGCCGCCGGCACCTCCAACGACGAGATCATGGCCGCCCGGGACGTCCGCCCCGACTTCGGCGACAACGAAGACGACTGAGCGAGAGAGACGTAGAGAAAAATGTCCAAGCACACGCTCTCGGTCCTGGTGGAGAACACGCCCGGCATCCTGGCCCGGATCGCCGCCCTGTTCTCCCGCCGCGGCTTCAACATCGACTCGCTCGCGGTCGGCGTCACCGAGCACCCCGACATCTCCCGTATCACCATCGTGGTGAGCGTGGCCGATCTGCCGCTGGAGCAGGTGACCAAGCAGCTCAACAAGCTCGTCAACGTGCTGAAGATCGTCGAGCTGGAGCCCGGTTCGGCCGTTCAGCGCGAACTCGTTCTGGTGAAGGTGCGCGCCGACAACGAGACGCGCTCCCAGATCGTCGAGATCGTCCAGCTGTTCCGCGCCAAGACCGTCGACGTCTCCCCGGAGGCCGTCACGATCGAGGCCACCGGCTCCAGCGACAAGCTGGAGGCGATGCTGAAGATGCTGGAGCCGTTCGGCATCAAGGAGCTCGTCCAGTCCGGCACGATCGCGATCGGACGCGGAGCACGTTCGATCACGGACCGGTCGCTGCGCGCCCTCGACCGGTCGGCATAACGACGGATCCGGGCGGCCGGGGAACACCGGCCGCCCGTATACCGAGACCCCCGAACTTCCCTTCCGCCCGCCGTCATACGGTGGGACGCAACACCTGCACACAAGGAGAGAACCCAAAGTGGCCGAGCTGTTCTACGACGCCGACGCCGACCTGTCCATCATCCAGGGCCGCAAGGTCGCGGTCATCGGTTACGGCAGTCAGGGCCACGCCCACGCGCTGTCGCTCCGTGACTCGGGTGTCGACGTGCGTGTCGGTCTGCACGAGGGCTCCAAGTCCAAGGCCAAGGCCGAGGAGCAGGGCCTGCGCGTGGTGACGCCGTCCGAGGCCGCCGCCGAGGCCGACGTCATCATGATCCTGGTCCCGGACCCGATCCAGGCCCAGGTCTACGAGGAGCACATCGCCCCGAACCTGAACGACGGCGACGCCCTGTTCTTCGGCCACGGCTTCAACATCCGCTTCGGCTTCATCAAGCCCCCGGCCGGCGTGGACGTCTGCATGGTCGCCCCGAAGGGCCCGGGCCACCTCGTGCGCCGCCAGTACGAGGAGGGCCGCGGCGTTCCCTGCATCGCGGCCGTCGAGCAGGACGCCTCCGGCAACGCCTTCGCGCTCGCCCTGTCGTACGCCAAGGGCATCGGCGGCACCCGCGCCGGCGTCATCAAGACGACCTTCACCGAGGAGACCGAGACCGACCTGTTCGGTGAGCAGGCCGTCCTCTGCGGTGGCGCCGCCGCCCTGGTCAAGGCCGGTTTCGAGACGCTGACCGAGGCCGGCTACCAGCCGGAGATCGCGTACTTCGAGTGCCTGCACGAGCTGAAGCTGATCGTGGACCTCATGTACGAGGGCGGCCTGGAGAAGATGCGCTGGTCGATCTCCGAGACCGCCGAGTGGGGCGACTACGTCACCGGCCCGCGGATCATCACCGACGCCACCAAGGCCGAGATGAAGAAGGTCCTCGCGGAGATCCAGGACGGCACCTTCGCGCAGGCCTGGATGGACGAGTACCACGGTGGTCTGAAGAAGTACAACGAGTACAAGCAGCAGGACTCCGAGCACCTGCTGGAGACCACCGGCAAGGAGCTGCGCAAGCTCATGAGCTGGGTGAACGAGGAGGCGTAAGCCTCAGGCGCGGGGCCGGAGCGTGGTGCTCCGGCCCCGTTGTCCACCCCGTCCATTCACGGACGGGTGATCCTTCCGCAGAGGCGTAAGACGCCGTCAGCCGCAGCACTACACTGCTGCACAACATACGCGTCAGGCCCACAGCGTCGTGCGTCTTCCACGCGGCTAGCAACCCTCCACCGCCTGCGGCCGTCGGGACGGCCGTCCGCATTGGACTTGTGAGGACTCACGTGAGCTCGAAACCCGTCGTACTCATCGCTGAAGAGCTGTCGCCCGCGACCGTGGACGCGCTTGGCCCGGACTTCGAGATCCGCCACTGCAACGGCGCCGACCGGGCGGAGCTGCTCCCGGCCATCGCCGACGTGGACGCGATCCTGATCCGCTCGGCCACCAAGGTCGACGCCGAGGCGATCGCCGCCGCGAACAAGCTGAAGGTCGTCGCACGAGCCGGCGTCGGCCTGGACAACGTCGACGTCTCCGCCGCCACCAAGGCCGGCGTGATGGTCGTCAACGCCCCGACCTCCAACATCGTGACCGCCGCCGAACTGGCCTGCGGTCTGCTCCTCGCCACCGCCCGCAACATCCCGCAGGCCAACGCCGCGCTGAAGAACGGCGAGTGGAAGCGGAGCAAGTACACGGGCGTCGAGCTGGCCGAGAAGACCCTCGGTGTCGTGGGCCTCGGGCGCATCGGCGCGCTCGTCGCGCAGCGCATGTCCGCCTTCGGTATGAAGGTCGTCGCCTACGACCCCTACGTCCAGCCTGCCCGGGCCGCGCAGATGGGCGTCAAGGTGCTCTCCCTGGACGAGCTCCTTGAGGTCTCCGACTTCATCACCGTGCACCTGCCGAAGACCCCCGAGACCCTCGGTCTCATCGGCGACGAGGCGCTGCGCAAGGTCAAGCCGAGCGTCCGTATCGTCAACGCCGCGCGGGGCGGGATCGTTGACGAGGAGGCGCTGTACTCCGCGCTGAAGGAGGGCCGGGTCGCCGGCGCCGGCCTCGACGTGTACGCGAAGGAGCCCTGCACGGACTCCCCGCTCTTCGAGTTCGACCAGGTCGTCGCCACCCCGCACCTCGGTGCCTCCACCGACGAGGCGCAGGAGAAGGCCGGTATCGCCGTCGCCCGCTCGGTGCGCCTCGCGCTCGCCGGTGAGCTGGTCCCGGACGCGGTGAACGTCCAGGGCGGCGTCATCGCCGAGGACGTCAAGCCGGGCCTGCCGCTCGCCGAGCGCCTCGGCCGGATCTTCACCGCGCTCGCCGGTGAGGTCGCGGTCCGTCTCGACGTCGAGGTGTACGGCGAGATCACCCAGCACGACGTCAAGGTGCTCGAACTCTCCGCGCTCAAGGGTGTCTTCGAGGACGTCGTCGACGAGACGGTGTCCTACGTCAACGCCCCGCTGTTCGCCCAGGAGCGCGGTGTCGAGGTGCGGCTGACCACCAGCTCGGAGTCGGCCGACCACCGCAATGTCGTCACCGTGCGCGGCACGCTCGGCAGCGGCGAGGAGGTCGCGGTCTCCGGCACGCTGGCCGGCCCCAAGCACCTCCAGAAGATCGTCGCGGTCGGCGACTACGACGTCGACCTCGCCCTCGCCGACCACATGGTCGTCCTGCGCTACGAGGACCGTCCGGGTGTCGTCGGCACCGTGGGCCGGGTCTTCGGCGAGGCGGGCATCAACATCGCCGGTATGCAGGTGTCCCGCGCGGTCGCCGGCGGCGAGGCGCTGGCCGTGCTGACGGTGGACGACACGGTGCCCGCCGGGGTGCTGACCGAGGTGGCCGAGGAGATCGGCGCGACGTCCGCTCGCGCGGTGAACCTGGCCTGAGGCCATTGCGTCAGACGCCGGACGCGCTGAGCTTGCTCGGCTCGTCCGGCGTTTCGCATGTCCGCTCCCGGACCTCCACCCGCCTCAGCGTCACCGCCGCCAGCACCGCGGCCCCCACCAGCACCACCGCTCCCGCGATCGCCGCCCCCTGCATCCCGCTGGTGAACGCCTCCCCCGCGGCCGTGGCAAGGCCCGGCACCTGGTCGGCGACCGCAAGTGCTCCGCCCAGCGTCTCGTGGGCCGCGTCCGGGGCCGAGGCGGGGATCTCGTGGCGGTAGACCGCCGTACCGATCGAGCCGAGCACCGCCATGCCCAGGTCGCCGCCGAACTCGGCGCCGGTCTCCATCAGGGAGGACGCGGAGCCCGCCCGTTCCACCGGGGCGGTGCCCATGGCGAGGTCCATGATCTGGGACATCACCACGACCCCGCCGACGGCGAGCACCGCGCACGTGGCCAGCACCAGCCACAGTGAGTCCGTACCGGCGAAGGACAGCAGCCCGAAGCCCGAGGCGGCGACGACGAAGCCCCCGGTGACGACAGAGCCGCGGGCGACGCCCTTCTGCATCAGCTGCGTCGCGACCGGTGCCGCCGCCCCGATCGGCACGGACGGCAGAGCGCCCACAGGGCCGCCTCCAGCGCGCTCTTGTCGAGCACCGACTGCAGGTACTGCGTGGTGAAGTACGCCGAGCCCGTGATGCCGAACGCCGAGACGAGGTTCAGGCCGACCGAGGGGGCGAAGCCACGGCCGCGGAACAGGGCCGGGGAGATCATCGGGGAGGCGGCCGTGCGCCGGCGGTGGACGAAGAGGGCCGCGAAGAGCAGGCCGACGGTGATCGAGACGACGTAGCGGACGTTCCAGCCCTCGGAGGGGATCTCCTTGAGGCCGTAGATCACAGGGAGCACGGCCGCCATCGACAGCGGGACGCTCAACAGGTCGAAGCGGCCGGGCTCGGGGTTCTTCGACTCCCCCAACGGCGGCCGGCACGGGCGGTGCCCATCGGGTTCGTTGTCATGCCGGGGAATGTGCACCCGTCTTAAACGCTTGTATAGGACAGCTGAATAGGACGGCCGTATGGATCCGGGGTAGTCTGGGCGCCATGGGACACCGCGAGGATCTGCTCGAAGGCGCCAAGCGCTGCCTGCTGGCGAAGGGGTTCGTGCGCACGACGGCGCGCGACATCGTCAAGGAGTCGGGGACCAACCTGGCGTCGATCGGCTACCACTACGGCTCGAAGGACGCGCTGCTGGCGCAGGCGTACGTGTCGCTGGTCGAGGGGGTGGGGGACGCCTTCGAGGGTGACGGGAGCGCCGGGCTCACCACCGAGCCGGGCTCGTTCGAGCGGTTCCAGGAGGTGTGGGCGAACGTCGTCGCCACCGTGCGTGAACCAGGTTCGCCGTGGCGGCTCAGTATGGAGATCGTCGTCATGGGCGACCAACTGCCCGAGGTCCGTGACCACCTGGCGGTGGCTCAGCGGGAGGCCGGGCGCGGTCTGATTGCGCTGCTCATGGGCGGGCGCGAGGAGGATGTCCCGGACGAGACCGCCGACACACTCGGCATGTTCTACGTGACCCTCATGACGGGCCTCATCGCGCAGTGGACCTTCGACCCGAAGACCGCGCCCGGCGCGGAGCAACTCACCGAGGGACTGCGTCAGGTTCTTGAGGCCGCCGCTCGGAAGTGATCCGCCCGAGGCCGAGGTCGTCCTGAAGATCGCTGAACAGCTTCAGCACGCCGGCCGTTCGGCGAACCGGTGTCGGCCCTGGATCGCGCCCTCAGGGGTCCAGGCCGACCCGGTCGAGGTGTTCGGCGACTCTCGTGGAGCCGTCGGCCGTCCAGCGGCCGTGGACCTTGAGCGGTTCCGCCACCGTGTCGCGGATGCGGCGGCGAGGGCTGAGCGAGCCGTACGGATCCTGGAAGACGGGCTGCATACGGGGGCGGGCCGGGCGCAGCTCGCGCTCGGTGAGCGCCCTCAACGCACGGCCCTCGCGCCCGCCTCCCACTCGGTGGCCAACGGGGGTTCGGCGTCGCCCCGAGCGCGGCGGCTGCGTCATCGCGACGTGGACGCGCTTGCCCTCGCCGGGCGTGCGTGCGACGACCGCATCCTGGTGACCGTCGCTTTCATAAGCGTGGTTCGTGGTGCGGACCGTGTAGGGTCCGTGATTCGATGAGCACTGGGTCCTGCGGAAACTCGCGAATCCGCACCTTAATGCGCACTACTCGTGTCGGTGTTCCATGAGCAATCGGGGGGCGCTGAACCCGGCAACGTGGTCACCCTGTGTAGGCGTGGGCAATCGGGTCTATGAGGCAGGAGTGTCCTCGATCGCTACGTATCCGCAGGTCTCCGGGCTGCAGTCCGACTTGTGGTCCCGGCCCCAGAGGTAGCTGTCTCGCTCGGTGGCGCGGGCAGTGTAAGCGAGTTGGTGTTGGCGAAGGCGCGGCACGGTGGAAGGTAGAGCGGCGAAGGTCTCGGGAGCCACGGCCAGCAGGCCGTTCACCTGTTCCCCGTCGGCCATCCGAAGGAGCACCCGACATTCCCACCAATCGCGTCCTGCATCCGGGTCCGGCCAGGAGTAGTCAGCGGGATCCGGAAAGAGGAAATGGGTGGCGTCGGAGTCCAGGTGCATCCGGAGCCAGGCACCGTGCCGTTCCTGACCTCGCGTCTCGTAGAGAGAGATCAGCGCTTCGCTGTCCAGGGCTTTGAGGACGCGGGCGTGATGAGGGAGCGGCTGACGGTTAGGTGGGGTCTTCACTGGCCAGCTCGCCAGAAGGCCGAGCCGCTGCCGCAGGCTCAAGGCCGGCACCCCCTTGCGTGGCGTCGGCAGTGGAGGGGGCGGCGTCCAGCGGAGCCCGGCCCGGTCGACGTGTCGAAGGATCCAGGCGCGTCGCTCCGGGCCGCTGGTGTTCCATCGGTAGCTCATCGGACGCTCTGACAACGCTTGTTCTCGCCTGCTGGGAGTGCCTCGCGAAGGCCGCCAACGGTGCGGCCTAGAGACCGCCAGCATTTCGCGGCTGAAGCCGACCAGGTCGTTGATGCGGTCGATGGCCTCGTCAGGCGGGAACTCCTCTGGCCGTGTCTTGGTACGTGTGACCAGGAGGCGAATCTCCAGGAGGGCCTCGTTGGCGAGAGAGGCGGCCAGTTCCCGGTCGTCGATCTCCTCCGCACGAAGGCGCCCGCGAGATATCAGCATCCCTGGAGTCTGCCACGAAGGTCCCGATAGGGCTTCAGAACCTCGCCCACTGGCCGTGACCTCCCGAAGAGACCACAAGGCATCGGCAACCGACCGTAAGACTGCGCTGCCACAGATGACCTACGAAGCCGTTCTGCGTCACGTCAGTCCGGCGTCTCGAATCAGGGCCGCAACCCTCGCCTGATTTTTGAACACGTTACCCGGGTATGCGTTGGCCGGAAATGCCAGGACCATGGCAGCAACATACCCATTGACCTCCGACTCCAATCCGTCCAGAACAGGAGTCAAATCACTCTCAGGGGCTCTCAGGAAATTATCCCCCAGCTTCCTCATCACCAGATGCGCGATGACTCTTCTGCCATGCACCGCGATACCAGCCTCCGCGCCGTCGCGCTCTCGCTCGATCTTGTCGAGCAAATTGTCGACAGAGACGGTGATCCTCACGGCTCGCGTAAGCCTCAGGGGGTCCGTATTCGGATTGAAGAGGGAGCGGTAAACGGACGCCTCGGAAAACAGTCGGGACACTTCCCGCTTGGCGATCACTGAGTGGTTTACGTTCCTTGATGCACACGCAAGGGCCACCGCGGCCTGCCTCACCTCGATTACCTTTTCAGAATCCTTCGACTTTGCTTGTTCCGCTGAACGCAGAAGGTACTCATATCCGAGCACTTGGAGTTCACGCACGAGGCGGTGCTGCTCCTGGTCCAAAAATGCAAAGTCCTGACTGGAAACTTCATTCTGGGTATTGGCAAACCTTGTGATGCGGCGCCCCAGTTCATCCTCAGCTTTAGGTACCTCGATGCATCGCACGAGAACGAAAGCACTTCCTAGATTCTTCTCGTGCTCCGTCCTGAGTACTGCGCCCAAGGTTGAAACGGTCTGCGCCCCATTGACGATGCTCGCGCCGGAAAGTTTGAAGAATCCGACGTCTCGATTCAGGGCTCCGCCGGGACCAATCTCAATCGCTTCTGCGAGCACAGTGATGCCGTTGTTGTAGTAGGCAAACCGTTCCGGGTCGTCGCGGATCGTTTGCAAGATCCCGTCATTAATATCTGACCTGGGAATCACGACACGAATGTTCTCGGCGAATAGATCGACACCGTAGTCCCTGAACCAACCCGCAATCTCGGCCGCACTGACCCGTCCGTAGTACATCCTTTGGGGCTCAGATGCCCGTCCCCAGTCAAGCATCTGCAACTCGATGTCAACAGCGGGTCGTGCCTGCTCCGAGATCGAATTAAAGAGGTCGGCCTGAGCGAAGTGGACGTGGGTGGCGAGAGGCTCAATCCCTTCCAAGTCATTGAGTTGATTCAGCAACTCAATAATTGGATCCTGGACTTCCGATGCAAGCGCATCGCCGGCTGTCGTAACCGTGACCAATCGGATACGAGCCCCTGGCGTCTTCAGTAGATCACGAACTGCCGTCTTCGTGCCTTCGGAAGCGTGGGCGAGATCATCGTCAGCACGCATTCCGAGCAGAGACTTGACGCCCTGCAAGAACTTCAGAACGTCACCCAGCGCCATGGAGCCCGACCCATCCTGGCGCCACTTCGATTGAACAAAGACAACCAGCTTTGCCGTCGAGTCAACTCCGATGGCATCAATTCCCCGGTCTTTAGCACCGTCCGTGATCTCAATCAACGGCTGGGACCCTTCCGAGGAACCCAGGACGAGATGGACAGAATGGAGCGCCAAAAGGCGTGACAGGTTATTTACGTCACCCAGGTCGGCGTTCCAGTTTTCCGGCTCATAAAGAGCGCGAACGTGAGTCTCAATCTGGCTGACGTGAAACTTGCTCACACCATTTCCCTTCTGGTTGAAACGGGAAGGCTATCGAATATATCCATCAGATATGGAGAGTCGTGGACCAGGTAGAAACGACTGCGTCGCATCTGGTGGCCCTTGTCTCAAGCCAAAGAGGTGGCCGCAGGGTCGAGAGATCAGCTGATCGGATTCGTATCCCACCCGTGCATCCCGTTGCTCCGCGGGAGGTCGCCTTCATCGCACTCACAGCCTCCCGTCCGCGGTGTCGAGGATCTCGCGGGCTTCGCGTAGGAACTCGCGTCCACGTTCGGTGGGTGCGAGGGGCTTGGCGGAACGGTCGATGATCTGGAACCCGACTGTCTTTTCGATCAAGATCACTCGCTGGCGGAGGGCGCTGTCGCTTCCCGTGGAGTTCCTCCGGGCTGCGGCGGCGAAGCTGGGGTGGCCGGGGACCGAACTGATGGCCCGTAGCCGGTCGATGGCTTGCGGGGTCGTAACCACTTTACGCATGTGCTCCGACAGGGGACGGCGAAGGTCCAGATGCCCGACAGCGCTGTAGCAGCCGCCTCCGGAGGGACGGATCGGGATGCCCCAGGTTCTGGCCATCTTGGTGAGGTGGTAGTGGGTGACGCCGCGTTCGCGGGCGAGGTTGGCGATGTCGCGTTGGCGTTCGATGTACTCGTGGTGGAGCCATTCACGGGTGATGTCGGGGCGGTCCGGGATTCGTCGTGGCCGGGGGCGGAGTGGGATTCCTTCCTGCCGCAGGAGTCGGCGGACCGTGTCGGGTCCGCAGGACGCCAGGTTAGCGATGTGCGTGAGCTCCAGCTTCTGGTTCACGTAGAGATCACGGAGGTACTCCGGGGCAAGAACGCCTTCGCGGATCTTGGCCTTTCGCGCGGTTCGTGTGCTGAGGTGCTTGCCGATCACGTCGCTGGGGGTGGCTGCGCCGGTCTTCGTGAGATCGCAGTAGAGGCGGACGTGTTCTGCGGCCAGGCCGAGAGCGTCAGCAGCCTCATGGACGGTGCCGGCCGTTGCCAGCAGATCACGGAACTCGTCCGTGACGATGTCCGTGGGGGAGAGGCCGGGCCATCGGACGCCGGTCACCCATGTCTCGGGTGGTTCCCACGTAACGGGTTCGGTGATCTTGCGGTGGGCGAGGTTGTCTTCGGCTTGCTGGCGGAGGAACGAGCGGAGGGCGCGGGGCGCATGGAACCGGAACTCCGAGCAGTGCCATGCGAATCGGTAGGACGCTCCTTCGGGCGGGGGATGAACCTCGCCGGTCAGCAGCATCAGCAGATACGCACGCATCAGGAGCACGCGATGCTGCTGGCCGGGGTTCCAGCCCTGCTGGACGCATAACCGTGCATAGGCGTCGAGATCGAGGGTGACCGTGGTGCGGGTGAAGGTGGCTCGCCGTCTGGCGTAGTCGATGGGAGAGCCATGCTCGTCCAAGGCGCGGGCGAGCTGGGCCAGCGTGGATGCCAGTGGGGTCAGATCATGATCGAGATAGAGGCGTCGTTCGATGCTGTCGCGATCGGTGTTGATCTCCTGGTTGCCCAGGAGCGGGCCGACACGTTCGAAGTTCAGCTGGGGCGGCCCGCCGGGAAGCAGGAGGAAGCTGCTGCAGCCGCGGCGGAACGTGCCAGCGCGGGGGTCTTTGTTGTTCGTGGGGCGCGGGAGCAGGCGCATCGTCCATCCGGGCCAGAGCATGGCAGGGATCATTGTCGCCCGGCGGGTGATGGCGTCGGCGGGGAGGTCCGGCCAGCGTGGTCGGGGGCTGGCGCTGGCGTAACGAAGTCGGGCGTGCAAGGTGGCCTGGGGGTCGAGCTTGGCCAGCACGCGGCCGACCAGCTCGGGACCGCTCCAGGTCCATCGGTCGGCCATCGCGCCGATGTTGTTCTTCGAGGTCTTCAGCAGCGAACGGTCGGCTTCGAGGATCCACTCGAAGAGTGCCTCGTGGTCGGCATGGCCGGGGTGAAGGGCGATGCGGGCCAGAGCGGTGCCGACGGCGGCATTGTGGGCGTCGTGCCCGACGTCCTCGCTGGTCAGCTGTGGTAGACCTCCGCCGCACTCGGTCACCACGGTGTGTACGACCTCCGGTGCCCGGTCCGCGATGGTGTGCAGACCACGCAGAATGCGCCAGGCCAGGGCGTAGAGCTGCTTGACCTCGGCCAGCGCGGCCGGCCTTGCGGCCGGTTCGCCGTTCAGCAGGGTGATGATGTGCCGCTGGGCGGCCAGCACGAGTCCTGGGGCGGGCAGAGGGGTGGCCCGGGCCTGTGTGAGGTCGGCTCCGCAGGCTGCCCGGAGGCCGAGACTGCTGTGAGCCCGCGTGCAGGTGCCCGTTCCGCGGGGACCGAGCCGCCTTGCTTTCCAAGGGTGCGGGGGCTGGTGGCAGTCGGGACAGAAGTCCAGCAGCAGTGTGTGGTGGGTGGGACAGGCGAAGGCCCACGGGAGGCGCCAGAAGACCGGCCCGCGGCCGGCGTTATGGCCCAGGCACCCAGGGCAGTAGCGGGCTCGGCTTCCGCTGAACCTCCAGGCTGGTGGTCTGGACAGCTTGCGCCGGTCGGGCAGGATCGCCACTGCCAGCCCATCGTAGGGCTCGAGCGTCATGCTGGTGAGTGCCTGCCGTTTGACGCCGGTGGCCCGCTCCAAGGCGGTCGTTTCGTCAGAGGTGAGCCGGAGCGCGAGGTGTGACGTGCGGGCGCCGGGCAGCCCGACGGCTTCGAGGAAGACGCTGTTGGTGACGCGCAGTCGGCGCGCGTAGGCGCCGATCCAGCTTTCCAGGGCCTCGCCCGGAAGAGGTGCCAGCGCGATGGGGATGCGGTCATCGGTCCAAACAGTCACGCCGACTTCCTTCGACGTTGTGGAGACGACGTCGGTCGGCTGGTCAGCAGGCCGGCCGCGATCTCGGCTTCGAGTTCCTTGCGGGCCGCTTCAGCGGCGGCGTCGTTCTTGACCAGGTCCATCAAGTCCTTGTCGAGACGCTCATGACCGGAGCGAATCGCGCGCAGGCAGCCGCGGTTGATCAGCGCCATGAGGGAGGCGAAGTGTCCGGTGGAGCGTGCGAAGAGGTAGTCGGACAGGTCCCTGGCGAGCATTCCGGGGTACTTCTCCGCCAGGACGAGTTTCTGTTCGATCGTCTTGAGCAGGGTCTGCCAGTGCTGGCGGCCTTCGTCGTCCTCGATCTGGAACGGCGGCAGCGTCAAAGGGGTGGTGCGGCGACCGAACTGGGCGAGCTCGGTCTGTCTGTCGGAGAAGCCCTCACGCAGGACACCACGCTGTTGGACGCCGACTCCGACGTAGATCAGGGTGACGGGGAAGACGTTCGCCAAGTACTTCAATTGGTTCGCCATGCGGACCGAGTTGGAGTTCGCCCCGGCGAGGAAATGGATGTCGTCGATGATGATCGCGGCCGTCTTCATGGACAACACGGCATCCACGGCCCGCTCGGCCAGGGTGTCGGCGTTCCCGGAGGTGGGCAGGCCGTAGAAGCGGCAGATCGCCGCGTTCAGCCCGCGGATCTGTGTGTTCCCGCTCAACGCGATGTAGATGACTGGGACGCGGCGGTCTCCGCTCGGCGTCGTCTCTCCGCGCAGGGCAACTTGCTTGCGGAACAGCTTGCGGCCGTAGTCCCGCACCGCTGTGCTCTTGCCGAGCCCGGGATAGGCATCCACCAGGGCCGCAGGCTTCGTTTTGTCCCCGTCGTGCCGGTTCGACTCGACGATCTCGGCCAGGGCGTCGTGCAGAGCAAGGAGTTGGGGCGTATCGATCGGGCCGATGTTGGCGTGCCAGACGTCCCGGTTGTCGTTGTGCACCAGCAGATTCCGTGGCGAGAGGTCGGCGAGCTGGGCCCGGGTGAGCTGCGGAGGCTGGATGCGGTCTGGGCCGTTGACCTCCTGCAGCCAGCCCGTAAGCCGGGTGGGGGTGTACTGGCGGTCGTCGCCCTCGAACGGCTCGATGCCGTCCGCCGTACTCAACGGCTGGTCCAGACGTCGGCGTAGTAGTCGTCCTCGTCGAGGGCGGCGCTGTCGTCGCCCGGGAAGGAAGCGTCGCACTCCTCATCCTCGTCGTCGTCCCCGCCCAGGTCATCGGCCTGGGATCCGACGACATGCAGGCCAGGCCCGTCGGCTTCTTCTTCTGGGCCGGACTCCGTCGAGCTGAGGTCGGCGAAGCGCCGGACCGACGGCAGGGCGGCGACTTCGGCCTTCGCGTCCTGCAGTTCATTCGTCTCGCCCACCAGCCGCAGCCGTTCCTGGGACAGCCGCACTGCCATCCGCCGCTCGGTGCGGTCCTCAGCCAACCCGGCACCCCACCGCTCGAGGAGTTCGATCAGTGCCCGTTTGGTGTCCGGGAAACGGTGGGTCTTCTTGGCGAGACGGCGGGCGTAGACCAGCGCCTCCCTGCTGAAGGGGCCGTCCAGCAGGGCTGCATGTTCCCAGGCGAGCGCATGCCACTGTCGCAGCTTGGGATCCTGGAAGTACACCTTCCGCATATCGCCGCGGTCCACGGCGATCGGCCATTTGCCCGCATCCACCCCGCGATAAGGACTGGGCTGGTTGCGGTAGTCGTTCAGCGCGTCCCCGTTGTAGCGCAGCCCCTCGATCTCGACCCCGTAGTGGTGGATCGGGACGCGTTCCTCCTCCAGGAACTCCAGGGCCAGGTTCGGGCGGGCCGGGATCCGCAGCGGGCCCGCCCGGGTGACACCGTGCTCGAACATGTCCAGCGGGCTCAGCTTCAGCCCCGGCACCTCCGGCACGGACAGACCACGGTGGGGCCGCCGGTGATAGACAGCTTTACCGACCGCAGGAGCTCGTGCACCGGCTCTGAACTGCGGCGATTCATAGACTACATGTTCGTGACGATGGGATGGGGCTGTCGCTGTGAGTCTTGATGTTCTGACTTGCCTCGGGAGGCGTCGATCACGCGTGTTCGTCGCCAGCGAAGGCGGTCGTAGGTCATGGCCGCTGCTGCCAGAGTGCGGTCATGACTACGACACCGGATGGACGGCCGATTCCTCCCGCGCATGCTGATGAGCGCGCCATGCTGGAAGCATGGCTTGACTTTCACCGTGCGACTCTCACCGTCAAGTGCTCGGGCCTCAAAGATGATCAATTACGACTGGCCTCGGTGGCGCCGTCGTCGATGACGCTGCTGGGTCTCGTCCAGCACATGGCTGAAGTGGAACGCAACTGGTTCCAGCGCGTGTTCACGGGCCAGGACGTGCCCCCGGTCTTCGGGGAGAGCAATACTGATGGCTTTGCTCTTCATCCGGACCGTGGGCTCGACGAGGCGACGGCTGTCTGGCAAACGGAAGTCGCTCGCGGCCGTGAGCTCATCGCCGCCGCATCACTGGACGACTCCGGTCGCTTGTCCGAACAGGAAGCTGGCCATGTAGGCGATCACGGTGTGTCGCTGCGCTGGATCATGGTCCACATGATCGAGGAGTATGCACGTCACAATGGCCATGCCGATCTGATCCGAGAGCGCATCGACGGAGTCGCCGGGGCGTGAGGCGCGTTTCCGTGACTGGAATGACCGCATGAACGAGCCGCCGCCCCCTCAGCTGGCGGTGGCTCGTTCGGCCTGCCCAGCGGGATCACGGGATGGGCCCGTCCACCGGGGCGGTGGACGGGCCCTGAGATATCAGCGGGATGCGATCAGGCCGGTGGTTCCGTCCCGGTGAGGCGGGCTTCGAGGTCGGCGACGCGCCGGTCCTGGAAGCGGAGGTTGGATCGGGCGGCTTTGAGCCGCTCGTCGAGGGTGCGGTTGTCGGCGGTCAGCTGGCGGACCCTATGTTTGAGGGTGGTGTTCTCGGTGGTGATCCGCTGGATGGCCTCTTCGGTCCACTCGGCTTGCAAGTCCCTTATCTGGCCGAGAAGTTCACCGATGCGGGTGCGCTGGGTAAGGATCTCGGTCTGGGCGGCCTTGAGCGCTTCCTCGGCGTTCAACGCGCGCTCGCGCCAGGTTGCCTCGCGCTCGTTGTCCTGTTCGACGAGGATCCGAGTCCGGCGATCACCTGCCTCGGCTATCGCAGTGGCGACGGCGGCCCGGGCCTCGGGGTTGGCATAGAGGAAGGTGCGCGAGACGTTCGCCCGCCGGGCGACAGCAGCGACGCTGACCTGGGCCTTCTCCCGTTGGAGCCGGGCGATGGACTCGCGGACCCGCAGGAGGGCCGTGTCGGTCTTGCCGCGGCGAGCTGCCAGGGCCGCGGCAGTGCGGGGTTCGGGAACGGCGTTCATGCGACGTCCTGTTCGGGGTCGGTGTCCTCGGCTGTGCACGTATCGCTGTACTCGCTCTCCTGCTCCGTGCCCGCGTCGGCGAGGTCGGCGGCGCGGAAGACGGTGGACCAGACGCGGTGGAAGTAGTCCTGGGGTTTGCGCAGGTCCAGGGCGAGGGCGTCGTCGAGGAGGCCGAGGCCGGCCAGGGCCTTCTCCAGGCCGTCGATGGCACGGGCGGTCGGCTCGAAGTAGCGGTGGAGGTAGTCGGCGGTGGCGTCGTCGGGGGCGCCTTCTGCGAGCAGCCGCCACTGCTCGCGCTTGCGCCGCCAGTAGAGGAGGTCGGCGCCGGACAGGACGAACTTGTCGCAGTTGTGGCAGTCGAGGTTCCAGGGGCAGGCGCCGCCGTCGACGACCGGCTGGAAGGTGCAGAATCCGCCCTCGGCGG
This sequence comes from Streptomyces sp. P17, assembly GCF_032436805.1. Taxonomy (NCBI): domain Bacteria; kingdom Bacillati; phylum Actinomycetota; class Actinomycetes; order Kitasatosporales; family Streptomycetaceae; genus Streptomyces; species Streptomyces sp. P17. The sequence goes on from NZ_JAVRBF010000021.1 coordinate 61,846, forward strand.
GGGTGCTGCGGCGGGACAGATCGATGGCGAGGGCCTGAGCCTGTTCGCGGGTGAGCGGGGTGGCCGCCTCGGTGAGGATTTCGCCCGGGCTGGCGGTCCCCGGACCGGCGACCCAGACGTGTTGGAGGACGTCTTCGAGGTCGGACTGGGTCAGGTGGACGTAGTGCTCGGCCATCCGCTCGGAGACGTGGCCGAGGTATCGGCGGACGTGGGTCAGGGTCGCCCCGGCCCGTAGCAGGCTGGTCGCCAGCGAATGCCGGGCCTGGTGGGGGACCCAGCGGCCGATGTCGAGCTCGTCGATCCAGAGCTTGAAGCCCTTGTGGAACCACTTGTAGGACAGCGGCCGACGTCCGTCGCGGTTACGGATGTTCGTGGGGAACAGCGCCATCCTGGTGCGTTCCTCGGCGGTGGGCGGCCGGTTGTTCCGGGCCTCGAACAGGATCAGGGTCTTGCGCTGGCGTGCTTCCAGAAGTTGGTGGACCCGCTCGGGGATCCGCAGGGCCTGGTCGTAGTTGCCGACCTTGGTCTGGTCGTGCCAGAGCATCGGGAGTCCGCCGTAGCGGCCGAGGCACTCCAGGCGGAGCTGGAGGATCTCACCGCAGCGGCGGCCCGTGACGATGATCGTCTCCCAGGCGTCCCGCAGGCCGCGGTCGAACGGGTCGTAGGTCTCCGCGAGCCTGAGCAGGTTGGTCTCGTCGGCGAGCGCGCGGGCGACACCGTCGGCGAACGGCTGCCGAGAGCGGCTGACCGTCCGTCCTGGGGCGGGCATGGCGGCGATGAAGGCCCGGTCCAGGCCGAGACGTTCGGCATCGCCTGACTCCAGGGCCCCTCTCAGGAGCCGCCGGGTGCGGTGGAAAACACGCTGTCGGGTGTTGGCGGTCACGATCGACGGCTTGCCGTGGACGCCTCTGGCCGCCAACGAGACGAGGCCGTCCCGCTCGCGTTGCCGCTGGTCGGCGACGAACTGGTGCATGTGCTCGGCCGTCAGCACCCGCGGGTCGTGGCCGCCGGCGGGAGCGTGGAGTTCCAGGAAGGTACTCAGTTCCAGACCGGCCCGGCGCATGTCGTCGAAAGTTCCTCCGCTGCGCGGACAGCTGGGAGAGCGCAGGATCGCGACCAAGTGGTCCCAGATCAGGTCGCGCAACCATTGCTGGGAGACGCCGGTGAGGTCCATGCGGACCGAGCGGCCGGTGAGCTTCCGCCCGAAGTGCTCGGTGAGGATGTATCCGAGCTCGCGCGTCTCGGCCGGCGTCACGTAGAGAGGCTGCAGCCAGCCGGTAACGGCCCGCACGATGTGGACCGCCTCGCGGCTGACCGCCTTCTGCAGAAGCCGTTCCTCCTCGGGGCCCGCGTCCGTCAGCGACCGGAGACCGTGCTCGCGGGCGAAGTTCGCCAAGCCCTGCCAGGTCACCAGTTCCCAACGGCCGTGCGCCTTCTGGGTGTAGGCGAACATGCCCCACTTGATCTCGGCCCGCAGCAGCGGATGCAGCCCCCGAAGGTTGACCTGCGCGGGCCGGAGCACCGCCACGGCACTCGCGCACCAGCGCTCGAAGGCGTGCTCGTCCTCATAGCTGACCGGCGCGACCAGCCCGCGGCGTCCATAGCGGGTGCCCCACTGCGACGGCAGGGCCGCTCCTCCCGGCCTGCCATGCCTGCGGTAGCGGCGTTCGTGCCGGAAGCACAGACCGAGCGGGGAGTCCGCCAGTTCGGGGCAGACCTGGACCCGGCAACTGCCGAAGCCCGGGAGGGAGTGCTGGTCGAGGAGCCAGGCGTCGAAGTCGGCATCGCCGTCCCGGCGGCCGCGATGGTTGTACCAACGGAACTCGTGATAATGGCAGAGCTCCAGCGTGAGGTGTCGGGCGGGGCGTTCGGGGCAGATCCCGCAGGTCCGTTGCTCCACGCCATCCCCAAGGCCGACGGACGGCGCGGTGCGGAGGAACTCTGCTCGCGTTCCTTCCCGGGCGCGGTGGTCGCGCCAGAGCATCTCGTGGGATGAGCACAGATCGCCGTGGCCCATCGTGGACCGCTCGCAGTCAGCGCAGAGGCAATTCCACCGGTAGACAGGATGGTTCGGTGGGACCTTGATGATGTCCGGGCGGAACAGCGGGTCGAACGACGGGACGCTGATCAGCGCGGTGAGGATCTCCAGCCGGTCCCGGCCGACGCGGGGGTCCGGCTGCGGCAGCAGGGTTGTCACGGTCACTTCGGCTCACCCCAGACCGTGCGCAGGGCGGCGTCGAACGTGGGGTCCTGAAGGTCGACGTGGCCGTAGACCTCGTCGACCGTAGCGGCCGAGGCCCAGCCGCCGGCGTCCCGGGCTATCAGCAGGTTGCCGTCGGCGGCGTCGAGGACAGCGGAGGTGAACGTGTGCCGGAAGGCATGGGGTTTCACCAGCCCGAGCCCGGCGCGTTTCCCGGCCCGGCCGAGCATCCGCCGGGCCCCGACCGGCGCCCATGGCTGCCCGATGCGGGCGCCGTGCAGCTGGACCAGGAGCATGCCGTGTCCCGCGCCGCGCGGGTACTCGCTGGTGAGGTACTCGAAGTAGGTGTGCACCATCTCCGGGCTGACCCGCTTGATCAGCCCGCCGGTGACCGTGCCGTGTTCGACCTGCCAGGAGTGCTTGGTCTTGGCCTCGGCCCGGTTGGGGTTCTCCGGCCGGTGGCAGACATGCAGGTGAGGGCTGCGGCACTCGTTGCAGGCCGCGTTCTCCCGCAGGTGCAGGTCGACCAGGTGCAGCCCGCAGAGTTCGCCGATCCGAAGCCCGCCGTCGGCGAGCCAGGTCACCACCAGTCGGTCCCGGGCCGAGTTCACCGTCTCCAGCAGCTTCTCCCTCGCCCCGTCGGGCAGCATCTTCGGGTGCCGCCGGTGCGGCCCTTTCGGCGAGAGCGGGTTCGCCGGCATCACGGATTTCACGTGCCCGAGCAGCGAGCGGCGACGGTCCACCCGTGACGGCAGTCGCGTGCCATCGAGCTTCTCACCGAGGTCCACGTTGACGCCGAGGGACGCCTGGTGCAGGTAGAAGCCCTTCAGGCAGGACGCCGCGATCGACAGCGCGGACCGGCCGTAAGGGCGCTTGCCTACCCGCCACGGCTCCCCGAGCGGCATGTGGACCTCGGCGCCGACGATGCCCATGTACCGTTCCAGATCGCGCAGTTGGACCGTGTCGAAGGCCAAACACTCGCGCTCCAGCCACCGCAGGTGATCCACCAGGTAGTACGCGTATGTCTTCTGTGTGCCCGAGCCGTCATGGCCGCGCAGGAACCGGTCCGCCTCAGCGTGGAGGGTGCCCTCCGGGCAGACGATGGTCCACGACCTCCATCCGCCCTTTCGCTCGATCCGCTGGACCCTCAAGTCCCCGACCACAAGGTGCCGTACCACTCGTCCTCCGTACCGACTCCAGAACATGACGAACGTCCTGAACCCGGTCGGTAAACGAACCCATGACGTCCACGCCACAGGCTCGAACGGACATCACGAACAGCACAAATCACGGTCGGTAAAGATCAGAGTGATCCACTCGCGGATGATCGCTTCGAGTTCGTCGATGAAGAAGAACGCCTCATTCTCGACCTTCTCGCCGCGGCTGTGCACGTCCGAGCCCTTGTAGCCGGGCAGCGCGGCCAGCACTCCCTGGTTGAGGGTGAGGAACCAGCGCTCGATCGGCTTGTCGGTCGGCGTCTTCGGCCGGGCCGGCTGCAGCGAGATGTCCAGCTTCGCGCAGACACTCTGGATGTGGTTCGAGAGGTAGACCTTGCCGTGGTCGTAGATGATCGTCTCAGCCGCGACCGTCGGCAGCAGCGGCTGTCCGTCCCGGTCGACCAGCTTGTCCGCGTCGACCACCACGGTGGACGGCACCCCGCAATACGGCAGCGGCTCACCCCCGTCGTCCGGAACTTCTCGCGGCCTTACCGTCTCGAACAGCACCCCGGCCACGTCCGTCGACTTCGTTGACACCGGAGTCAGCCGCAGCCCGGTGATGCACCGGCTGTAGAGATCCATCGCGACCGTGAGTTCGCACTGCACCCACCGGCAGGTCACCGGCTCCATCGCGAAAACGTCCAGGCAGTTCGTGTCCAGAACCACGTACTCGCCCGGCCGCGTTGCCCGCAGCCGGCCATAGGTCCCCGTAGGGGCGTTGGCGATAGACCGCTTGCCCTTCGTGCTGCCCTCGAAGGCGTTCGTGCCCTTGGACAGCGCCCGCAGCAGCTCGTAGCCCGTCGTGCGTGCCGGAATGGGGACCGTTCCCTTCCCGTACTCCTTCCGCAGACGCTCCTCGACCTCCATGAGGACCAGATTCCGCACCGGCCGCGATCTCTTCTCATGACCCTTCAGCACCGCTTGGGCCATATCCAGCCACCGCGAGTCGGCCCGGTCCAGCACACTCGCCTTCGGACGCTCGTGCACCAGCCCGGCCGGGCCCGAGCACTTCACCTGCCGTACCCAGTTCCGGATCGTGCTCTCGGCGACCCCGAGCTCCACCGCCTTGGCCGCATACCGATGCATCAGCGGGGTTGTAGGCGCGTAGTCCGGCCGGGGCTCCCCCGGCAGAGCCAGTACCTCGTCGCCGAGCTGGTATCCGGTCATGACCTCCTGAACATGCCGGAACCTCCGCGTCAGGGCGTCATCGCCGTCGTCGTCGAGACTGCCCAGAACCGCCGCTGCCGACGGCTCGTCCTGCGGCACCGGGACCAGGATCTCGGTGCTGGGATGGGCCAGCAGCACGGAGATGTCGACCTGCCGCCACTTCGGCGTACCGAACACCGCTGTCGCCGGCTCGAGAAGAATCCGGCGGCCCTCGATCTCCGCGACAGTGAACTGCTCTCCGTCGAAACTGAGCGGAAGCCCCGGCCGCAGAGGCGTCGTCCAGGCGCTCATACGCACCTCCGCACTACTGACTCACCCGACAACGGACGTGTCAGATCCGTCGTCAGCCGCCCGGACCACAACAAGGCCATCAGCGCCGGCCTCGCCTCCTCGGGCGGCCGATCACCTGCCAGCCGGCGCTCGGCCAGAGCCAGCTCCTCACCGTCTTCCACCTGCTCCCACGCCTGCTCCACCTCGGCCTCCGGCACCACACCGGGCCGCCGGTAGGCAGCCAGGAACCGCACGTTCTCCAGGAGCGCCCGATCCGCCCCGGACCAGATCTCGTACTCCCAGCCGTGCCGCCGAATCAGCTCACCCGGCCAGGCCAGGGCTTCCACGATCTTCGGGTCCCGCAGCCGGTCCGCCGGTTTGACGTTGACCACCCGCACCGTCGCCGAGCGCATGACCAGCAAAAAGTCCGGGACGTGGTGTCGCACGCGGTCGCCGATCCGAGCTGCCAAGCGGCACGGCTGGGCGAAGATCCCCTGCACTGCCGGATCAAAGTCCGCCAGCAACAGCCGGGCTAGCTCCAGGCGACTCTCATAGACCACATGCCCGCCCGTCGTCGCGGACGCGTACTTGCCCGAGTAGTGGGCCATCCCGTGCACCGACCGGACATCACGCCACGGCCTCGACTCCGCGAAGTCGGCCAACCGCAAGTGCTGTACCGGGACTTTACGTACCGACGCGTCCTCGTACCGGATCGACGCCGTAGGAACCTTGCGCGTACCACGGGCGCCGCCCGAGCTCCGTACTGCCATGCGGGAGACGGTACGAAGCACAGACAGCCCACGGACGGAGAAGACCGAAGACGCCCCGGAGGAGATCGCCACTGACCGTAGTCGCTGTCAACCGGATCGCGGATTTGCTAATCCACTGCTAAAGGACCGCCTTCATTGCTAACGGAGTTGCGGATCCTAGAGACCGCTACAGCCGCGCCCCCTTCAACGCCATGTGCAGCAGCAGCCGGTCCTCGCCGTCGTCCAGGTCGAGGCCCGTCAACTGCTCGACGCGGGACAGGCGGTAGTAGAGGGTCTGCCGGTGGATGCCGAGCTCGGCGGCCGTCCGCGCCGCCTGTCCGGCGCAGTCGAGGTAGACCTCGGCGGTGCGGGCGAGTTCACGGTGGGCGGGGGAGAGGAGCGGGGTCACCGCCGGGTCGTGCGCCGTCTCCGGGGGCAGTGCGGTCAGCAGGCGGTACGGGCCGATGCGGGCCCACTGGGCGACGGGCCCGAGCCGCGGCTCGGCCAGCACCGCGCGCGCCGCGGCCGACGCCTCCCGCCAGGCCGCCCCCAGCTCCACGAGCCCGGCCCGCGCGGCCGCGATACCCGCGCCCCCCTGTCCGCCCGCCCGCTCCAGCAGCCGCCCGGCCGCCGATGTCGCCGGGGTCAGCACCTGCGGGGACCGCAGCCGGATCAGCAGAGCCAGCGAGTGGGCCGTCGTCCCCCACGGCACCGTGCACAGGGCCGTCGCGCCCGGCACCGTACGCACCGACGGGGCGTCGTCCGGATCGGCCGAGGGCCAGGGGGCGACGCAGACGACCGTATGAAGGGAGTCGGCGCGGGCGCCGAGGGCGGTGCGGAGTTCGGCGACGGCCATGTCCCGCTGCCAGCCGCGCTCGGCGGTGAGGACGGCCCGCAGCTCCCGGGTGAGGTCGGCGCCGTGCTGGGCCTCGTCGGCGAGCAGGTTGCCGATGCGGACGGTGACGTCCATCGCGGCGGCCAGTTGGCGGTCGGTGGGGCCCGGGTCGTCGTCCAGGAGCCAGACGTAACCGAGGACGACGCCCCGATGGCGTACCGGCAGACAGATCCGGCCGCGGTAGACGCCGGCCTCCGGCGTGGGCGGGATCCGGACGGGAGCGCTCGCGCGGGTGATGCCGAAGCCCTCGAACCAGGCCCGGACGGCGGCCGTGGAGCGGCGGGTCAGGATCGACCGGGTGCGCACGGGGTCCAGCGCGGAGGCGTCCAGCTCGCCCTCGCTGTCGTACGCGCCGAACGCGATCAGCTCGAAGTCGCGGTTCTCCAGGGTCGCGGGGGCGCCCAGCAGTGCCGAGATCTCGTCGACCAGCTCCTGGTAGTCACCCTTGAATTCCGACGTCACTCGGGCATTCTCCCGCATTTCCCGGGGGCCCTCATACATCTGTATGAGATCTGCGGCACGGATGCGTGACAGCTGTCGATGGCCGACGATCGGAGGGATCCTTAGGTTTCACGGTGGTTCTCCGTGCTGTACCCCAAGCGTTGGGTTACGGCCTGTTTCTGATGGTTTGTGGAGGTGCCCCGTGCTGGGTCCCGTGATTCTCGCCGCGTCGCGCAGCGACCGGATGCGACGTCTGGTCTCGGCGGCCCCGGTCACCAAGCAGGTCGTCGACCGCTTCATCCCCGGCGAGACCGTGGACGAGATCGTCCCGATCATCGAGGACCTCACGGCCAGGGGCCTGGAGCTGACCATGGACGTGGTCGGCGAGGACATCACCACCCCCGAGCAGGCCGAGGCCGCCCGCGACGCCTATCTGGAGCTGGTCGACCGGCTCAAGGGCCTGGACCTCGGCACGCGGGCCGAGATGTCCGTGAAGCTCTCGATGTTCGGCCAGGCCCTGCCCGGCGGCCACGAGCTGGCGCTCGCGAACGTCCGCCCGGTCGTCGAGGCAGCCGCCGCCATCGGCACCACGGTCACCCTCGACGCGGAGGACCACACCACCCTCGACTCGATGTTCGCCATCCACGAGGAACTGCGCGGGGACTTCCCTCAGACCGGCTGCGTGATCCAGGCCTACCTGTTCCGCACCGAGGCCGACGCCCGCCGCCTCGCCGCGAACGGCAGCCGGGTCCGGATCGTCAAGGGCGCCTACAAGGAGCCCGCCGAGGTCGCCTACCAGGACAAGGCCGAGATCGACAAGGCGTACGTCAGGATCATGCGCATCCTGATGGAGGGCTCCGGGTACCCGATGATCGGGTCCCACGACCCGCGTCTGATCTCCATCGCCCAGGAGCTGGCCCACCGCGCCGGGCGCAAGCTGGACGAGTACGAGTTCCAGATGCTGTACGGCATCCGCAGCGACGAGCACCTGCGCCTGGCCGCCGAGGGCCACCGCATGCGCGTCTACACCGCGTACGGCACCGACTGGTACGGCTACTTCATGCGGCGCCTCGCGGAGAAGCCGGCGAACCTGCGCTTCTTCGTCCGCTCGATGGTCACCAAGGGCTGATGCACGTGGTGAGCGGCTGCCGTTGGCCTCCGGCGAGTGCTCGGAGGGTGACGGCAGCCGCCCCGCGGCCGGCTGAGCCGGACCCAGATCCGTGGAAAGGAGTTACGGATCCCGTGACCCCGCCCCCGAAGAGGCTTCTCACGAACTCGCCGCAGCGAGCCCGTGACGGTCAAGCCCTGACCATCGCTCACCATACGCAACCGCTTCAGCTCCCCCCGACTGAAGCCCGGGAATCACTCGGAAGAGGTACACCCCCATGGACGCTGTGACCCAGGTCCCCACCCCCGTCAACGAGCCGGTGCACGGCTATGCCCCCGGCTCGCCCGAGCGTGCCCGGCTTGAGGCCAGGCTCAAGGAGCTGGCCGACAACCCGATCGACCTGCCGATGACCATCGGCGGCGAGAAGCGGATGGGCGGCGGCGAGCGTGTCGACGTCGTGCAGCCGCACAACCACAAGGCCCGCCTCGGCACCTACGGCACCGCCACCCAGCAGGACGCCCAGGACGCCATCGACGCCGCCCTCGCCGCCGCCCCGGCCTGGCGAGCGATGTCCTTCGACGACCGCGCCGCGATCATCCTGCGCGCCGCCGAACTGCTGGCCGGCCCCTGGCGCGAGACGCTGGCCGCCTCCACCATGCTCGGCCAGTCCAAGACCGCCCAGCAGGCCGAGATCGACACCCCCTGCGAGCTGGTCGACTTCTGGCGCTTCAACGTCAAGTACGCCCGTGACCTGCTCGCCGAGCAGCCCCCGGCGAACTCCCCGGGTGTGTGGAACCGTCTGGACCACCGCCCGCTGGAGGGCTTCGTCTACGCGATCACGCCGTTCAACTTCACGGCCATCGCGGGCAACCTCCCCACCGCCCCGGCCCTGATGGGCAACGTCGTCGTGTGGAAGCCGTCCCCGACGCAGACCCACGCCGCCGTGCTGCTGATGGAGCTGCTGGAGGAGGCGGGGCTCCCCAAGGGCGTCATCAACCTCGTCACCGGTGACGGCATCGAGGTCTCCAAGGTCGCCCTGGAGCACCGGGACCTCGCGGGCATCCACTTCACCGGCTCGACCAAGACCTTCCAGTACCTGTGGAAGACGGTCGGCGCCAACATCGAGAAGTACCGCTCCTACCCGCGTCTGGTCGGCGAGACCGGCGGCAAGGACTTCGTGGTCGCCCACCCGAGCGCCGACCCCGCGATCCTGAAGACCGCCCTGACCCGCGGCGCCTTCGAGTTCCAGGGCCAGAAGTGCTCGGCGACCTCCCGGGCGTACATCCCGGCGTCGATCTGGAACTCCGGCTTCAAGGAGGAGGTCGCGGCCGAGGTCGACTACCTCACCATGGGTGATGTCACCGACCTGTCGAACTTCATCGGCGCCGTGATCGACGAGCGTGCCTTCGCCAAGAGCAAGGCCGCCATCGACCGCGCCAAGTCGGACCCGGCCTGCACGATCGTCGCGGGCGGCTCCTACGACGACTCGGTCGGCTACTTCGTCCGTCCGACCGTCATCGAGTGCGACGACCCGGAGAACGAGGTGTTCACCACCGAGTACTTCGGCCCGATCCTCGCCGTGCACGTCTACGAGGACGACAGGTACGAGGAGATGCTGACCCAGATGGAGTCGGTCTCCGACTACGCCCTGACCGGCTCGGTCATCTCGGGCGACCGCGCCGCCGCGGCCTACACGATGGACAAGCTGCGCTACGCGGCCGGCAACTTCTACATCAACGACAAGTCGACCGGCGCCGTCGTCGGCCAGCAGCCCTTCGGCGGCGGCCGTGCCTCCGGCACCAACGACAAGGCCGGCGCCCCGCAGAACCTGATGCGCTGGACGCTGACCCGCGCCATCAAGGAGACGCTGGTCCCGCCGACCGACTACACCTACCCGCACATGGGCTGATCCCAGCTGATCCCCAACTGACGTGAACGGGCCGGGTCCTGAGGGGACCCGGCCCGTTCGCGTGTGCAGAATGCGGTCATGACCGTGACGACCGATGACGGGGTACGACTGTGGGCGAGCGCGTCGGGCCGCGGCGCACCCCTGGTGCTGTGCCACGGCGGGCCCGGGCTGTGGGACATGTTCGAGGACGTGGCCGGACTGCTCGACGACCGGGCCACGGTGGTGCGTTGGGACCAGCGGGGCTGCGGCCGGTCCGAGCGGTGTGCCGGGCCGTGGACGACCGACCGCTTCGTGGCCGATCTGGACGCCGTACGACGCCACTTCGGCCTGGAGCGGACGGCGCTGCTCGGCCATTCCTGGGGCGCGCAGCTGGCGTTGAGCTACGCGCTGGCGCATCCGGAGCGGGTGACGGGGCTGGTGTATGTGAGCGGCACGGGCATCGATCCCGTGTCCGACTGGCACGGCCGCTTCGAGGAGAACTTCCTCGCCCGGCTCGCCGAGGTGCCCGAACGGCTCGCCCGCTGGCGGGATCTGAAGGACGGGGACCGGGAACAGGCGGTGCTGCGGTGGTCGGCCGAGTTCGAGGACCGGGAACGGGCGCTGGAGCAGGCCGGGCGGATGGCGGATCCGTGGTTCGAGATCAACTTCGCGTGCAACAGGGCCCTGAACGCCGGGACGGAGCGGTCGTGGGGCACGCCGGAGCTGTATCAGGCGTGCCGCGCCCTGGACCTGCCGGTGCTGATCGTCGACGGCGCCCGGGACCTCCGGCCGCGTACGTCGGTGGACTCCCTGGAGCGGGCCCTGCCGCGGGTGCGCCGGGTGATCCTGCCGCAGGCCGGGCACCTGCCGTGGGTGGAGGATCCGGAGGGCTTCCGGAAGGCGGTGGCGGGGGCGCTGCGCTGAGCTACTCCGCGATCTCGGTCCGCTCCCACCACTCGTACACCGGCAGCCGGCCGTCCGGTGTCTCCCCGGTCCGCGAGGTAGGGCGGAAGTGTTCGTATCCGCCACGGAGTTTGATCTTCACATCCGGCCCGGGGGCCGGGGTGGGCACGATCCGTTCGGGCAGGTCGTCGGGACCGCCTTCGAGAAACACTTTCGCCGCGTCGTTCATGATCTCACCGTCCCCTCATCACCACGGTAGACCCGTGCCGCGGGCCGCACCGTCTCAGATAGTAGGAAGTCCGAGTAATTGTGGAGACAGAAGCGTCACCCTCCCTTAACTTTGTAGGAGCCGAACGTCTCGCTCGACCAAGCGAATGGCGGTCGTGAGCCGGGCCCCGTGCAGGCAACCCCTGTGGCACCGCTCCCCGCCCCACCCGGCGTCTCGTAACCCCTCTTCCGCACTCCCGGATTGTTGAAGGAGTCGATTTCCCATGGCCGAGACGACCGCCCGCCGAGTCCGTCATCTCTCCCGTTCGAGCGAGTCCGACCGCAAGAACGCCGCCGCTGCCTTGCAGCGCGCCCTCGACCGCCGTGACAACGGCGGCGCCACCGGCCACTGAGCCGGACCCGGACGCCGGGAGCCGCACCCGCGCGAGGTGCGGCGCGGACTCACGCGCCGCGCCGCACCTCGAAATGGTCGACGCGCTTGCCGTCATGGGCCAGCGCCGACACCTTCAGCCGTGGCCGGGCGCCGCTCTCCGCCTCCACCTTGAGGACCGAGAAGCCCCGGTAGCGCACGCGGGACCACTCGACGGTCTCCTGCTTCACCGACCGTGACTTCGTCCACTGGAAGGTGTCGACCGACTCGCGGTCCTTGACCCGGCCCTCGTAGCTCTCCTCCACGCCCGCCGGGAAGCCGTACAGATCCTTGCCGCCCCCGCCTGCCGTGACGTACACGATGCCGTCCCGCGACGGGTCCGTGGACGCGCCGATCGGCACCGGGCGGCCCACCTCGCCGTTCTTGATGGCGTCCGTCCGCTCGTAGACATGGTTGTGGCCGTTGATCACCAGATCCACCTGGTGCTCGGCGAACAGCGGCAGCCACTCGGCGCGCACCCCGCCGTCCGAGGCGTGACTGGACGTCGAGTACGTGCAGTGGTGGAAGAAGACGACGACGAAGTCCACCCCCGCCGCTGCCCGCAGCTCACGCAGCCGCCCGTCCAGCCACTTCGTCTGCCTGCCCTCGGTGTGACCGAGATTCGCCGGGATCTCGTACGACACGTCGTTCGCGTCCAGCGCCACGAAGCCGACGTTGCCGTAGACGAAGGAGTACACCCCGGGCGCCGTACGCGGGTCGAAGCCGCTCTCCGGGAGGGAGAAGCGGGCCAACTGGCCGCCGTAGCCGTCCGGTGAGTACCAGGCCTCCATGTCGTGGTTGCCGGTCGTCACCATCCACGGCACCGTCTTCGCGACCGGCTCGTTCTGCTTCATGAACAGATCCCAGAACCCGGGGTCGTAGCCGTCGGACGTCTCGCCCCGGCCCTTGACGTTCGCGTAGCAGATGTCCCCGGCGTGCAGATGGAAGGCCGGGTCCTGACGCAGCAACAGCTGGTCGCCGGCCTCGGCCGCGTCGCTGACGCCCTGGTCGCCGAAGGCCGTGAACACGAAGGACCCCGGGGTCGCCGGCGCCGTACGGAAGGAGGAGACGGTCGAGCGGTGCGGGGCGGAGGCCGGGTCGAAGCCGTCGTGGCCCACGCCGTAGTAGTACGTCGTGCCGGGCAGCAGGCCGTCCAGGGCGGCGTGGACGTAGTGCTGCTCCAACGCGAGCCGCACCCCCTCCACACCGGGCGTGTGCAGCTCGCGGATCTCGGCCTCCACCTTGCGGCCCAGCTCGTCCGGGCGGGAACCGATGCGTATGTACGGCTTCTTCACCGCGGCCGGGACCTGCCAGGAGATCCGCATCTGGGTGCGCGGATCGGCGCCGAAGGCGAGATGACGGCCGAAGGGCGTGACCGCCGAGCCGGGCACCTTGGTGGTGGCCGAGGGCTTCGGCGTGGCTGTGTCCGAACCGGAGCATCCGGTCAGCAGGCCGCCCGCCACCGCGCCCGCCGTCACCAGCGCGCGGCGCCGGGTCAGCTTCGTGCGCGCGTACTCGTACTGCTCGGCCATGCTCATCCGGCGCGCGAGCTGCGGCGGAATACCGATGTCGGGGAGGTCCATGGCCCTGAACTTCCCAGCGCGGCCCAACACCCCCCATACGTACGGGTGAACGGAAGCCGACACAATGGAGTTGCCGCTGGTCGCCTGTCCGTATCGCGGACACGGCATGTCATCCCATGGGACGCGGAGTAGGGTGCCGACATGTCTCGCAGCCTCAATCTCGCAGTGATCCCCGGTGACGGCATCGGCCAGGAGGTCGTGGCCGAAGGCCTGAAGGTCCTCTCCGCCGTCCTTCCGCAGGATGTGAAGCTGGAGACCAAGGAGTACGACTTCGGCGCCCAGCGCTACCACGCCACCGGTGAGACCCTCACCGACGACGACCTCGACGCGCTGAAGAAGCACGACGCCATCCTGCTCGGCGCCATCGGCGACCCCTCGGTCCCGTCCGGCGTGCTGGAGCGGGGCTTCCTGCTCAAGCTGCGCTTCGCCTTCGACCACCACGTCAACCTGCGTCCGTCGAAGCTCCTTCCGGGTGTCGCAACGCCGCTCGCGGGTGAGCCGTCCATCGACTTCGTCGTCGTCCGCGAGGGCACCGAGGGCCCGTACACCGGCAACGGCGGCACCATCCGCAAGGGCACCCCGCACGAGGTCGCCACCGAGGTCTCCGTGAACACGGCCTTCGGCGTCGAGCGGGTCGTCCGGGACGCCTTCGCCCGCGCCCAGGCCCGGCCGCGCAAGAAGCTCGCGCTGATCCACAAGAACAACGTGCTGACCTTCGCCGGTCACCTGTGGACCAACATCTTCAACAAGGTGGCCGAGGAGTTCCCCGAGGTCACCACCGAGTACATGCACGTCGACGCGGCGACCATCTACCTGGTCACCCAGCCCGAGCGGTTCGACGTCATCGTCACCGACAACCTCTTCGGCGACATCATCACCGACCTCGCCGCGGCCGTCTCCGGCGGCATCGGCGTCGCCGCCTCCGGGAACATCAACCCGAGCGGCGAGTTCCCCTCGATGTTCGAGCCGGTCCACGGTTCCGCGCCCGACATCGCAGGCCAGGGCAAGGCCGACCCCACCGCCACGGTGCTGTCCGTCGCCCTGCTCCTGCGCCACCTCGGCTACGACGCCGAGGCCGCCCGCATCGACGAGGCCGTCTCCGTCGACCTCGCCGAGCGCACCGGCAAGCCCGCCCGCTCCACCACGGAGATCGGCGACGCGCTCGCCGTACGAGTAGCCGGCTGACCCTGCCGCGCTCCAAGCCGCCGGGTCATCGAGTGCCCGGCGGCTTCCCCATGTCCGCCGCCGGGTGCGACCATCAATCCCTGGGCCGCATTCACGCCGTTTTCTTCCTCGGTACACCGCGCGCGATAATCGAACGCGGAGCCGCGGAATGAGGGAATGCTCGGACGTCCTAGCACTGGCCACTGGCAGTACGGGCGTGAGCGCGGCCCGTCACTACAACCGGTGAAGGACATCTACTCATGACGACGCCCACGATCGAGCTCAAGCCCTCCGCCAGCCCGCTCGCCGACGCCGAGCGCGCCGCGATCCTGGCCAACCCCGGGTTCGGCCGCCACTTCACCGACCACATGGTGACCATCAAGTGGACCGAAGGCCGCGGCTGGCACGACGGCCAGCTCGTCCCGTACCAGGCGATCTCCCTCGACCCGGCCAGCATGGTCCTGCACTACGCGCAGGAGATCTTCGAGGGCCTCAAGGCCTACCGCCAGCCCGACGGCTCCGTCGCCACCTTCCGCCCGGACAAGAACGCCAAGCGCTTCCAGGCCTCCGCCCGCCGCCTCGGCATGCCCGAGCTTCCCGTCGAGACCTTCATCGAGGCCTGCGACGCGCTGGTCAGGCAGGACGAGGCCTGGGTCCCGGCGCACGGCGGCGAGGAGTCCCTGTACCTGCGCCCGTTCATGATCGCGACCGAGGTCGGGCTCGGCGTGAAGCCGGCCAACGACTACCTGTTCCTCGTCATCGCCTCCCCGGCCGGCGCCTACTTCCCGGGCGGGGTGCAGCCCGTCTCCATCTGGGTCTCCGAGGACCACGTCCGCGCGGTGCCCGGCGGCATGGGCGACGCGAAGACCGGCGGCAACTACGCCGCGTCCCTGCTCGCGCAGGCGGAGGCCGCCGCGAAGGGCTGCGCCCAGGTCTGCTACCTCGACGCGGTCGAGCGCAAGTGGGTCGAGGAACTCGGCGGGATGAACCTGTACTTCGTGTACGGCAACAAGATCATCACCCCGGCCCTCACCGGGTCCATCCTGGAGGGCGTCACGCGCGACTCCCTGCTCGCCGTCGCCCGTGACCTCGGGTACGAGGCCGAGGAGGGCCGGATCTCCGTCGGCCAGTGGCAGCGGGACTCCGAGAACGGCACGCTGACCGAGGTGTTCGCCTGCGGTACGGCGGCGGTCATCACGCCGGTCGGCACGGTGAAGCGGACCGGTGCCGAGTGGCAGCAGAGCGGTGGTGAGCCCGGCGAGGTCACGCTGCGACTTCGCCAGGCTCTTCTCGACATCCAGCGGGGTACGGCCGAGGACAAGCACGGCTGGATGCACCGGCTGGGCTAGGACACACCCGGGTCTGGGGGCTGGCGCCCCCAGACCCCCGCTTCGGCCTGAACGGCCTCGTCCTCAAGCGCCGGACGGGCTGGAAGGGCGACCCTCGCCGCCTCCGTGCCCGGCGTCAGCAGCACGTACGCCACGCCCGCCACTAGCCCCGACAGCAGGAAGCTGCAGTCCACCCCGCCCGTCATCGCCACCAACGGCCCCTCGTACGACGGCAGCGCCACCGCGAGCACCCCGACCGTCGCCCCCAGCGCCCACGACACCGTCGCCGGGATGTTCCAGCCGCCGCGGTACCAGTAGATCCCGCCCCGCGAGCGGCGGTTGAAGACCTGGAGGGCCTGTGCGTCGTACTGTCCGCGACAGCGGGCGAAGCCGATCAGTGTGATCACCGCCCAGGGCGTGCCGATCGCCGTGAGCAGAAGGACGAAGGACGTCATCGCGTCCTGGGCCGTCGAGGCGTAGTGGCCGACGAAGACACAGACCGTGGCGACGACCGCGACCGTGTAGGTGGCCGTGGCCCGGGAGGCGCGCGGCAGGATGGCGTCCAGGTCGAGGCCCATGGAGTAGAGCATCAGACCCGCGTTGCCGACCGATCCCGCGGAGGCGGCGAGGAGCAGCGGGACCAGGTACCAGGTGGGCGCCGCGTCCACCAGGGGACCGGCGTAGTCGAGGGCCGCGCGGGCCGCGTACGCCGTGAAGGTGCCGAAGAGCTGGGGGATCAGCAGGCCGAGGGCGAGGCCGAGCCAGGTCGCGTGCAGCACCTTGCGGGAGGAGTGGCGGGCCGGGGAGATGTAGCGGGTGTAGTCGCCGAGCAGCGTGATGAAGGCGATCGGGCCCGACAGGCCCGCGGCCACCGTCGCGAGCAGCCACGTCGGCCAGAACCCGCCCAGCAGATAGCCGCCGGCCTCGGGGAGCGCGGCCGTGGTGAAGTCCGGGGCGTAGGCGAAGACACCGAGCAGCAGCAGGGCCGTCATACCGACCGCGAGGACGCGGGACATCGCGAGCAGCACGCGGTAGCCGTAGACCGCGCCCGCGACCATCGCCGCGGCGAGCAGGCCGTAGACGAGGCCGTAGGAGAGGTCGCTCGCGGGGATGCCGAACAGGCGGGTCAGGACGCCGAGCATCACGTCGCCGCCGATCCACACGGTCAGCGCGGTGTAGCCGAGGGCCAGCAGGAGGCCGACCACCGAGCCGACCAGTCGGCCGCGGACGCCGAACTGGGCGCCGGAGGACGTGGAGAGGTTCGTCGCCGTGCGCAGCGAGATCAGGGCGAGCGGGGCGGTCAGGGCCGTGCCGACCGCGGTGCCGACCAGGATCGAGCTGACCGACGCCCACCAGTCGAGGCCGAAGGACGGCGGCAGCCATCCGAAGACGATCACGCCCAGGCAGAGGTTCGACCCCAGCAGGATCGAGACGAGGTCACGCGGTCCGCTGGTGCGTTCCTCGTCGGGGATGGTGTCCACTCCCCGCTGTTCCATCCGCATACCTGGTCTCCTTCACCTCGCCCGGCACTTAGAACGTCACTCAATGTCTGTCACTCGGTAGCGGACGTCAAGGCTTTCTTTCATGGAAACCCTGGTTTAGAGTGTCGCTCTAAAAGGAGGGAACGATATGCGGCTCACGCCCACCGAACGCGACCGGCTGCTGCTCTTCGGGGCTGCCGAACTGGCCCGGGCGCGGCGAGCCCGAGGGCTCCGGCTGAACGTGCCGGAGGCCACCGCGCTGATCGCGGACACCGTGTGCGAGGCCGCCCGGGACGGCAGGCGTCTGGCGGAGGCCATCGAGGCCGCCCGCTCGGTGCTCGGCCCGGATGATGTGCTGCCCGGCGTCGCTGACGTCGTCACCGAGGTGCATGTCGAGGCGGTCTTCGACGACGGCTCCCGGCTCGCGGTGGTCAGCGATCCCATCGGGGGCGGGCTCGGCGACGCGGCTCCGGGTGCGCTGCTGCCCGGTCCCGAGCACGCCGAGCCGGAAGCGGCTCTACGGCTGACGGTGACCAACACCGCCACCGTGCCCGTCTCCGTCACCTCCCACTTCCACTTCTTCGAGGCCAACCCGCGCCTCGACTTCGACCGTGAGCGCGCCTACGGCATGCGGCTGGCCGTGCCCGCCGGTTCCTCGGTCCGGTTCGGGCCCGGGGAGTCGCTGGAGGTCGGGCTCCTGCCGATCGGCGGCGCCCGGGTCGCCATCGGCTTCGCCGGGCTCGTCGACGGACCGCTGGACGCGCCCGGCGCCCGCGAGGAGGCGCTGCGCCGCGCCGCCGCCTGCGGCTATCTCGGCATATCGGAGACACAGGAGGTCATGCGATGAGCCGCCCCGGAGGCCACCCCGCCGAGGCCCGCCGCCTCACCCCCCACGAGTACGCGTCCACCCACGGCCCCCGGGCCGGCGACCGGATCCGGCTCGGCGACTCCGGGCTGACGATCCGTGTCGAGTCCGACTCCCAGCGGTACGGCGACGAGTTCCTCGCCGGGTTCGGCAAGACCGCCCGCGACGGCCTGCACCTCAAGGCCGCCGCCGTCCGGGAGACCTGTGACGTCGTCATCAGCAATGTCGTGGTGATCGACGCCGTCCTGGGGATCCGGAAGGTCTCCATCGGCATCCGTGAGGGGCGGATCTGCTCGATCGGGCGGGCCGGGAACCCGGACACGCTCGACGGGGTCGACGTCGTGGTCGGCACCGGCACGTCCATCGTGTCCGGCGAGGGGCTGATCGCCACCGCGGGTGCCGTCGACACGCATGTCCATCTGCTGTCGCCGCGCGTCATGGAGGCCTCGCTGGCCTCCGGTGTGACCACGATCATCGGGCAGGAGTTCGGGCCGGTGTGGGGCGTGGGCGTGAACTCGCCGTGGGCGCTGAAGCACGCCTTCAACGCCTTCGACGCCTGGCCGGTCAACATCGGGTTCCTGGGGCGGGGTTCGTCCTCGCACGACGCGCCTTTGGTGGAGGCCCTCGCCGAGGGCGGCGCCTCCGGCTTCAAGGTGCACGAGGACATGGGCGCCCACACCCGGGCGCTGGACACCGCGTTGCGTGTCGCCGAGGAGCATGATGTCCAAGTCGCCCTGCACAGCGACGGGTTGAACGAGTGCCTGTCGGTCGAGGACACCCTCCGGGTGCTGGAGGGCCGAACCATTCACGCCTTCCACATCGAGGGCTGCGGCGGTGGACACGTGCCGAATGTGCTGAAGATGGCGGGAGTTCCCAACGTCATCGGCTCCTCGACCAACCCCACGCTGCCCTTCGGACGGGACGCGGTCGCCGAGCACTACGGCATGATCGTCTCCGTTCACGATCTGAAGACGGACCTGCCCGGCGACGCCGCCATGGCCCGGGACCGCATCCGCGCCGGGACCATGGGCGCCGAGGACGTGCTGCACGACCTGGGCGCGATCGGCATCACCTCCTCCGACGCGCAGGGCATGGGACGCGCCGGCGAGACCGTCCGCCGTACCTTCGCCATGGCCGGAAAGATGAAGGCCGAGTTCGGCGCCCCGGACGACGGCCACGACAACGAGCGCGTCCTGCGCTACATGGCCAAGCTGACCATCAACCCGGCCATCGCTCACGGGCTTTCGCACGAGGTCGGGTCGATCGAGGTCGGCAAGCTCGCCGACATCGTGCTGTGGAGCCCGGAGTACTTCGGCGCCAAACCGCAGCTGGTGCTCAAGGCGGGCTTCCCGGCCTACGGAGTGGTCGGCGACCCCAACGCCGCCACCGACACCTGCGAACCGCTCGTCCTGGGCCCGCAGTTCGGCGCGTACGGCGCCACCCCCGCCGACATCTCCGTGGCCTTCGTCGCCCGGGCCGCCCTCGACCAGGGCGGCGACACCATGCCGACCCGGCGCCGCCGTGTCGCCGTGCGCGGCACCCGCGGCATCGGACCGGCCGACCTGCGCCTGAACTCCCGTACCGGAGCCGTCGATGTCGACCAGCGTACGGGCCTGGTGACGCTGGACGGAGAGCCGCTGCGCTCGGAACCGGCCGACTCGGTCGCGCTGAACCGCCTCTACTTCCTCTAGGACCTTTGATGACCTTCCGTATGCCCCCGGAGTGGGCCCCGCACGAGCGCACCTGGATGGCCTGGCCCGGCCCCAACCCCACCTTCACCAACACCGAGGAGCTGGCCGAGGCCCGCGCCGCCTGGGCCGCCGTGGCCCGCGCGGTGCGCCGCTTCGAGCCGGTGACGGTGGTGCACGGGCCGGGGCAGGGCGAGGTGGCGCGTGAACTGCTCGGCCCGGACGTCGAGTTGGTGGAGCGCGAACTCGACGACGCGTGGATGCGCGACATCGGTCCCACGTTTGTCACCGACGGCCGTGAACTGGCCGCCGTGGACTGGGTGTTCAACGGCTGGGGCGGCCAGGAGTGGGCCCGCTGGGAGCACGACTCCAAGATCGCCCGCCATGTCGCGGACCTGGCGGGGGTGCCGGTGCTGCCCTCGCCGCTCGTCAACGAGGGCGGCGCGATCCACGTCGACGGTGAGGGCACGGTCCTGCTGACCGACACCGTCCAGCTCGGCTCCGGGCGCAACCCCGGCTGGACCCGCGAGCAGGTCGAGGCGGAGATCCACGCCAAGCTCGGCACCACCAAGGCGATCTGGCTCCCGCACGGCCTGGCCGGCGACTACGGCAGGTACGGCACCCAGGGCCATGTCGACATCGTCGCGGCCTTCGCGAAGCCCGGAACCGTGCTGGTGCACAGCCAGCGCGACCCCGCCCACCCGGACCACGCCCGCTCACAGCTGTACCTCGACCTCCTGCGCGGCCAGACCGACGCGAGGGGCCGCCGCCTGGAGGTCGTCGAGGTCCCCGCGCCCACCGTGCTGCGGGACGAGGACGGCGACTGGGTCGACTACTCCTACATCAACCACTACCTCTGCAACGGCGGAGTCGTCCTGTGCGCCTTCGACGACCCGCGCGACGAGATCGCGGCGGGCATCTTCCGCCGGCTGTTCCCCGAGCGGACGGTGACGCTGGTGGACGCCCGTACCATCTTCGCGGGCGGTGGAGGCATCCACTGCATCACCCAACAGCAGCCGAAGATCTAGGAGCCGCCGGATGGCCGGTGCGCGCAAACACGCGCCGCCGCGGGAGGACGTTCTCGTCGCCGCCATGGAGATGATCGCCGAGCGCGGTCTGGAGAAGCTCACCATGGCGGCGCTCGGCCGTGCGGTCGGGATGAGCAGTGGGCATCTGCTCTACTACTTCGGCTCCAAGGACGAACTGCTGCTGCAGACCCTGGAGTGGAGCGAGGGCCGGCTCGGCACCGAGCGCGGCCGGCTGCTGACCCGGACCGCCCCGGCCCGCGAACGGCTCGATGCCTACGTCGACCTGTACGTCCCCGACGGCCATCGCGACCCGCACTGGACGCTCTGGCTTGAGGTCTGGAACCGCTCGCAGAACGCCGACGACACCGCCCGCGACCGGCAGGCCGCGATCGAGGGCGCCTGGCACCGCGACCTGGTCGCCCTGCTCGCGGAGGGGGTGTCGCGCGGGGAGTTCCGGCCGGTGGACCCGGACCGTTTCGCGGCCCGTCTCAGGGCGCTCCTCGACGGCTTCTCCATCCATGTGGCGATCGGACTGCGGGGCACGGACCGGGCGCAAGTTCTCGGCCATGTAGCGGAGTTCCTCCGGGAGACCCTGCTCGCGGACGCCTGAGACTGCGCCCGGGTTGTACTCAATTCGGGGGATTGACGCCGTGCCGCGTGGTGCGTTTGCCTCGATGGAAGCCCTCGGCGAAGGGCCGGGGGAGAAGCATCACGGGGGAAACGTGCTCAGAACCATGCGTGGGGTGTCCGTCGCTGTGCTCGCGGGAGCGATGGTCGCGCTGTCGGCCACGTCCGCGGCGCCGGCGCCGGAACCGCGGACCGAGCGGGTGACGCTGTCGTCGACCGGGGAGCAACTGCAGAAGGGGGCGAGCGGCAACTCGCTCAGCTCCGACGGACGTTATCTCGCGTTCGTCTCCGACGACTCCGAAGTGGTGCCGGGCGACACCAACGGCGTCACCGATGTGTTCGTCCGGGATCTGCGCCGGGGGACCGTCGAGCGGGTCAATGTGGCCTCGGACGGGACGCAGGCGGAAGGCGGGGCCTATGGCACCCACCGGGCGGAGATCAGCGGCGACGGCCGGTACGTCGCCTTCGTCTCCACGGCGAAGAACCTCGTCGACTGGCCCTCCCCGCCCAGCCCCTACTCGTACGACGTCTATGTGCACGACCGTCGCACCGGCCGCACGGAACGGATCAGCGTCGCCGCCGACGGCGGGTCCGGCTCGGCGTACGACAGCTTCGACATGTCCCGCGACGGCCGGTACATCACGTTCACCGCCTCGTCGCAGCGGATGGAAGGCGACGCCGTCGGCCGGACCCACGCGTACGTCGTCGACCGCCGCACCGGCAAGGCCAAGCGGATCAGCGACCGCCTCCCGCCGGAGTGGTACGTCTCGTCCCTCACCCTGAGCGGCGACGGCAGCCGCCTGGCCTATGTGCAGCGGCACCCGCGCGGCGGGCGGGGCGAGCTGTGGCTCGCCGACCTGCGCACCGGTGAACAGGAACTGGTGAACGCCACCTCCGGGGGCGGACCCACCAACGGGTCACCGGCGGGCGCGAGGCTCTCCGAGGACGGCTCTCTCGTCGCGTTCTCGTCCTTCGACGACGGTGTGGTCCCCGACGCTCCGGCGTACACGTGGGAGCTCTATCTCAAGGACATGCGCACCGGGAAGACCCGGTGGATCACTCACGAGGGCCAGGGCGGGCTCGGTGGCGGCCTCCTCAGCCCCGACGGTCGCCTGCTGGCCTTCATGACCGAGACCAAGTCGGGCGATGACGTCGTCGCGGAGAACGTCCATGTCCGGGACCTGAGGACCGGCCGGACCGAACTCGTCAGCCGCACGCAGGCGGGCGAACCGCTGGCCACGGGCTATGCGGCGCCGATCGACTTCAACCGCAACGGCCGCCTTCTCTCCTTGTACTCGACGTCGTCCGAACTCGTCCCCGGCGACACCAACGGCACGGGCGACGGGTTCCTGCACCGCCTGCGGTGATCAGCGCAGTGTTCGCATCCTGAGACGGACGGTGAGTACGGGGGTGACGTGTGCCAGACTGCCCCCGTGCTCTCGTTCGCCATGATTATGGGCAGCAGGCGCGCCGGTCCGCAGTGACCGCCACGTACGACCAGGTGCGGGCGGACACCGTCGTCCTCGACCCGCGCGCAGACCTCTCGCACCCGCGAGGGGTTTTTCGCATTTCTGGCCCACCTTCAGCCGGAGGCGCAGCGCGAGGGATCATTGGGGGATGGTGGAGCCGGTCATTCCGGTACAGACCGAGATCCATTTCATCAGGAGCCTTCAGACCATGACGGAAACCAGCGAGCTCGACGACTCGTTCCACGTCTTCGACACCACCCTGCGCGACGGCGCCCAGCGTGAGGGCATCAACCTCACCGTCGCGGACAAGCTGGCCATCGCACGGCACCTGGACGACTTCGGCGTGGGCTTCATCGAGGGCGGCTGGCCCGGCGCCAACCCGCGGGACACCGAGTTCTTCGCCCGCGCCCGGCAGGAGATCGACTTCAGGCACGCCCAGCTCGTCGCTTTCGGCGCCACCCGCCGGGCGGGCGCCAAGGCGGCGGACGACCCGCAGGTGAGGGCGCTCCTGGACTCGGGCGCCCCGGTGATCACGCTGGTCGCCAAGTCCCACGACCGGCATGTGGAACTCGCGCTGCGCACCACCCTGGACGAGAACCTGGAGATGGTCCGCGACACGGTGTCGTTCCTGACGGAGCAGGGCCGCCGGGTCTTCGTCGACTGCGAGCACTTCTTCGACGGCTACCGCGCGAACCCCGAGTACGCGAAGTCCGTCGTCCGTACGGCCTCGGAGGCGGGCGCCGATGTGGTGATCCTCTGTGACACCAACGGCGGCATGCTCCCGGCGCAGGTCCAGGCGGTCGTCTCGACGGTGCTCGCCGACACGGGCGCCCGGCTCGGCATCCACGCCCAGGACGACACGGGGTGCGCGGTCGCCAACACCCTCGCGGCGGTGGACGCGGGCGCCACGCACGTGCAGTGCACGGCGAACGGGTACGGCGAGCGGGTGGGCAACGCCAACCTGTTCCCTGTGGTGGCCGCGCTGGAGCTGAAGTACGGCAAGCAGGTCCTGCCGGAGGGGCACCTGCGGGAGATGACCCGTATCTCCCACGCCATCGCCGAGGTCGTGAACCTCACCCCCTCCACGCACCAGCCCTACGTCGGCGTCTCGGCCTTCGCCCACAAGGCGGGCCTGCACGCCTCCGCGATCAAGGTCGACCCGGATCTGTACCAGCACATCGACCCCGAGCAGGTCGGCAACACCATGCGGATGCTGGTCTCCGACATGGCGGGCCGCGCCTCGGTCGAGCTCAAGGGCAAGGAGCTCGGCATCGACCTGGGCGGCGACCGTGCGCTGGTCGGCCGGGTGGTCGAGCGGGTGAAGGAGCGCGAGCTCAAGGGCTACACCTACGAGGCGGCGGACGCGTCCTTCGAGCTCCTCCTCCGCGCCGAGGTCGAGGGCAAGCCCCTGAAGTACTTCGACGTCGAGTCCTGGCGAGCGATCGTCGAGGACCGCCCGGACGGCAGCCACGCCAACGAGGCCACGGTGAAGCTCTTCGCCAAGGGCGAGCGCATCGTCGCGACGGCGGAGGGCAACGGCCCGGTCAACGCCCTGGACCGCGCCCTCCGCGTCGCGCTGGAGAAGATCTACCCGCAACTCGCCAAGCTGGACCTGGTCGACTACAAGGTCCGCATCCTGGAGGGCGTCCACGGCACCCAGTCCACCACCCGCGTCCTGATCTCGACCTCCGACGGCGCGGGCGAGTGGTCGACGGTGGGCGTGGCGGAGAACGTCATCGCGGCGTCCTGGCAGGCACTGGAGGACGCGTACACATACGGGTTGCTGCGGGCCGGAGTCACCCCGGCCGCGTAGGCCGCTCAGCACGAGTCCTCGGCGAGCTCCTCGAACTCGCCGAGGCTCATGGCCCGTCCGCCGGCCCAGACCTGACCGGGCCGCAGGGCGGTCAGGTCCGCGGAGGTGAGGGTGAGGACGATGGTGTACGAGGAGAGCCCGTCCTGGCCGCCGTAGGCCTTGAGCAGGTAGGAGCGGTCGGGGCGGAAGCACTGCGGGCCCCTCGTCCCCGCCCGCCAGGCGCGCGGAGGCGAGGGCAGGGGGAACGTCGTACTGCCGCTCTCGTGGTCCTCGGATGTCCTCCAGCCTGCGGTGCCGGACAGGTCGCGCAGGCTCAGCGGCCCGACGCGGTCGTCCCCGCAGCGGCGCAGGGCGGCCACGGGCTCCCCGTCCGCGCCGAGCCAGGCGGCGGCGAGGGGCAGTTCCGAGGGCTGCACCCGGGGCCGTCCATCAGCCAGGCCGCGGTGCCGGTGAAGGACGCGCCGCCGCCGGTGAAGGTCTGGTCCGGGTGTTCTCGTCGACGGTGATGTTCTCGCCCGAACCACCGCTGCCGGCCTGGAAGGTGAACGACGCCTGGGCCTGGAGCCCGCGCACGACATGGCGTCCGCCGGAGTCGTCGGTCGTGGTCAGATATGCGGTGACCTGCTCACCGGCCGCCCGCGCGAGGGTGGTGGCCGCCGTCAAGCCGGCCGTGGAGAGCAACCCGGCCAGGAGCAGCCGGAGTACGTGGGGGGTCTCCTCATCGTGCCTCACCTTCCCGAAATGTCTGACGTGACGTCTTGACGGGTGCGCGGGCCGTTAGTTAACTCACGGCGTGATCTAAGTCCTGAGTGAAACATGAGAGTCGAGGGAAGGTCTATGCCAAGAACCGCCCTGCTCGTCTCCACCGCTCTGCTCGCCGCACTGGTGCCGCTGTCCTCGGCCCGCGCGGCGGAGGAACCCGCACCCGTCCCCGTCGACCGCTTCGAGGGCGAAGTCCCCTTCGCCGGCCCGCCCGCCGAGGGCATCTTCACCTGGGGCAGCGACAACGACGATCCGCCCACTCTCCAGCTCAGCGCCCGGGAAGACGCCCCCGAGGGCGAGAAGGTCCTCACCGGCACCTACGACATCAGCGGCTACGGCGGCTTCACCCATGACTTCGCCTTCGACAAGCCCGCCCACAACTGGTCGGCGAGCAAAGGCATCCGCTTCTGGTGGGACGGCCGGAACAACGGCAAGAAGATCGCCTTCGAGCTGAAGGACGGCGGCGCCAACGGCGAGGCCTCCGAGCTGTGGACGACGTCCTTCACCGACGACTTCAGCGGCTGGAAGCAGATCGAGATCCCCTTCACCGACTTCGTCTACCGCACCGACTACCAGCCCGTCGGCGGCATCGACCAGGTCCTCGGCCTCACCGAGATGTGGGGCTACGCCGTCACCCTCCCGGTCGGCACGCCGGGCGAATTCGCCATGGACGGCGTCGAGTTGTACGGCAAGGCGGACCAGTCGCTGCGCGCGTCCGTCACCACCGACGCCGCCGTGTACCCGGTCAAGGAGGGCGACACGGCAGCCGTGAAGATCAACGTCGTCACGACCGGCTCCGCGCCCCTCGACGAACCCGTGACGGTCACCTACGAGACCAGCGGCGGCACCGCCGAGTCCGGCAAGGACTACACCCCGGTCACCGGCGCCGTCACGTTCCCCGCGGGCACCGCCTCCGGCACCACCCGCACCGTCCGGGTCCCGACCCTGAAGGACCGCTCCGCCGAGTCCGCCGAGACGGTCCCGCTGAAGCTGGCGGTCACCGGCGCCAAGCCGCCCACCGAGACCCCGCAGGTCGTCGTGGACGCGCACGGACTGCCGTATCTCGACAGCAAGCTGCCGGTGAAGAAGCGCGTCGCCGATCTCGTCGGACGGATGTCCCTGGCGGAGAAGGCCGGCCAGATGACCCAGGCCGAGCGCGGTGCGATGAGCGCACCCGGTGACATCGCCGCCTACGATCTCGGCTCGCTGCTCTCCGGCGGCGGTTCGACGCCGACGCCCAACACCGCCGAGGCCTGGGCGAAGATGATCGACTCCTTCCAGCTCAGGGCGCAGGCGACCCGCTTCCAGATCCCCCTGATCTACGGCGTCGACGCGGTGCACGGCCACAACAACCTGGTCGGCGCCACGATCATGCCGCACAACATCGGCATCGGCGCGACCCGCGATCCCCAACTCGCCTACCAGGCGGGCAAGGTGACCGCCGCCGAGGTCCGGGCCACCGGCGTCCCCTGGGACTTCGCGCCCTGCCTCTGCGTCACCCGCGACGAGCGCTGGGGCCGCTCCTACGAGGCCTTCGGTGAGGACCCGGCTCTGGTCGAGTCCATGGAGACGGTGATCCAGGGCCTCCAGGGCCCCGCGGACGGACGGGACCTGGACGAGAACGACAAGGTCCTCGCCACCGCCAAGCACTTCGTGGGCGACGGCGGCACCGAGTACGGCTCCTCCACCACCGGCACGTACACCATCGACCAGGGCGTCACCAAGGTCACCCGGCAACAGCTGGAGGCCGTGCACCTGGCGCCGTACAAGGAGGCCGTGGACCGGGGCGTCGGCGCCGTCATGCCGTCGTACTCCTCCCTCGACCTGATCGGCGACGGACAGGGCCCGGTGAAGATGCACGCCCGCGGCGACATGATCAACGGTGTCCTCAAGGGCCGGATGGACTTCGACGGCTTCGTGATCAGTGACTGGAACGGTATCGACCAGATCCCGGGCGACTACGCGAGCGACGTCCGTACGTCGGTCAACGCCGGGGTCGACATGGTCATGGCGCCGTACTCCTACAAGGACTTCCACTCCGCCCTCGTGGCGGAGACGCAGGCCGGGCGCATCAGCGAGCGGCGCGTCGACGACGCGGTGTCGCGGATCCTGACCCAGAAGTTCAAGCTGGGGCTCTTCGAGCAGCCGTACGCCGACACCAGCGGTGCCTCGCAGATCGGTTCCGCCGAGCACCGGGCCGTGGCGCGCCAGGCGGCGGCCGAGTCGCAGGTACTGCTGAAGAACTCCCGGAACCTGCTGCCGCTGAAGAAGTCGCAGAAGGTGTACGTCGCCGGGTCCAACGCCGATGACATGGGCAACCAGACCGGCGGCTGGACCATCACCTGGCAGGGCTCCTCCGGCGACATCACCCCCGGCACGACGGTCCTGGAGGCGATGCGGAAGAACTCTGCCGAGCTGACGTACTCCAAGGACGCCTCCGCCCCGACGGACGGTCACGACGTCGGTGTGGTCGTCGTCGGCGAGACCCCGTACGCCGAGGGCGCCGGTGACGTCGGCAACGGCCATGACCTGGAGCTGTCGGCCGCGGACCGGGCGGCCGTCGACAAGGTGTGCGCCGCGATGAAGTGTGCGGTGCTGATCGTCTCCGGGCGGCCGCAGCTCCTCGGCGACCGGCTCGGTGACATCGACGCCCTGGTCGCCTCCTGGCTGCCGGGCACCGAGGGCGACGGCGTGGCCGATGTGCTGTACGGAAAGCGGCCCTTCACCGGGCAGCTCCCCGTCACCTGGCCGAAGTCCGAGGCGCAGCTCCCGATCAACGTCGGTGACCCTTCGTACGATCCGCAGTTCCCCTACGGCTGGGGTCTGACCACCCTGACCAAGGTGCCGGAGGGCGGCGCCACGACCCTCAGGGTGCTCGGCATCGCGGCCGCGGCGGCCGAGCGGGCGGGTGCCGACGAGACGGGCCGGATGCTGGTCACCAAGGCGAGGCTGATCGTCCAGCAGAAGGCGGTCACGCCGGCGTCCGCCAAGCCCTTCGCCGAGGCGGACCGGCTGCTGACCCGGGGGCGGTACGGGGCGGCGGTGGAGAAGCTGACGGCTGCCTACCGGGCCGCATAGCCGCTCCGGGTACCGGGTCCGGTGGGATTGCCCCCGCCGGGCCCGGTACGTTTGCCCGTTTCGTCAGGTAGCGTCGAGGTATGAGGACTCCGTTGCTCCGGGGCCTTATGCGCTGGGCCCTCGTCCCGGTCGCCGCCACGCTGGCGGCGCTGACCGCCGGTGTGCCCGGCGCGTCCGCGGCCGCGGATCTGTCGACGGTCGCCGAAGCGCTGCGCGAGGATCCCGTGTACGTCGCGCCCGCCGCCTCCGACCAACTGTCGTCGTCGGACGCCGAGGCGCTCGCCGACAAGATCAGGGACGCCGACAAGCCCGTCTTCGTGGCGGTGCTCCCCGCGGACCAGCCCGAACAGGACCTCTTCCTGAACCTCCGTACCGAGACCGGGATCACCGGTCTGTACGCGGTGCGCAGCGGTGACCGCTTCGGTGCCCAGGCCGACTCCTCCGTGCTGAGCAACCAGGCGGTGGACAACCTGGTCACCGCCGTGGAGGGCACCGACGACGTCAAGGCCCAGCTGAACGACTTCGTCGACGCGGCGCTGCAGAACGTGGGCGGCTCGGCCCCGTCGTCCTGGGGCTCCACGACGACGGACGACGGCGTACCGGTCGCCGGTCTGGTCACCACCGGTGTGGTGCTGGCGGCGGGCGGCGCGGGCGCCTACGCCCTGGTGCGGCGCCGGCGCCTGATGCACGAACAGGAACAGCGGGCCGCGCTGGAGAAGCTGCGCGTGGTGGTCGACGAGGACATCACGGCCTTCGGTGAGGAGCTGGAGCGCCTGGACTTCCACCCCGGCGAACCCGGCGCCGACGACGCGATGCGCACCGACTACGAACACGCCCTGGACTCCTATGAACAGGCCAAGCGGCTGATGGAGGCGGCGACCAAACCGGAGGACGTCAAGGCCGTCACCCAGGCCCTGGAGGACGGCCGCCACTCGCTGGCCGTACTCGCCGCCCGCCGCGAGGGCCGCCCGCTGCCCGAACGCCGGCCGCCGTGCTTCTTCGACCCCCGGCACGGCCCGTCGGTCGCTGACGTGACCTGGACGCCGACCGGTGGTCCCACCCGCGAGGTCCCGGTCTGCGCGGCCGACCGGGCCCGTCTCGCCGACGGCCAGGACCCGGTGATCCGCGAGGTCACCACCGACACCGGCGCCCGCCGCCCGTACTGGGAGGCCGGTCCGGCCTACGGCCCCTGGGCCGGCGGCTACTTCGGCGGCGGCATCCTTCCCGGCCTGCTCATCGGCACCATGCTCGGCAGCATGATGGCCAGCCCTGCCTACGCCGCCGACTACGGCGCCGGTTACGGCGACTTCGGCGGCGGATACGAGGGCGGCGATGTCTCCGGCGCCGACTTCGCCTCGGACGACTTCACCGGCGGCTTCGGCGGCGGCGACTTCGGCGGGGGCGGGGACTTCGGCGGAGGATTCTGAGCGGCACGACGGGCCCGGCATG
This sequence comes from Streptomyces sp. P17, assembly GCF_032436805.1. Classification (NCBI taxonomy): domain Bacteria; kingdom Bacillati; phylum Actinomycetota; class Actinomycetes; order Kitasatosporales; family Streptomycetaceae; genus Streptomyces; species Streptomyces sp. P17. The sequence continues at coordinate 91,656 of NZ_JAVRBF010000021.1, forward strand.
ATGCCGGGCCCGTCGCGGTGCGGCAGAACGGGCGCGGCATCCGCGTCCTGCCGGCGGCCGACGTGGACTTCACCGGCGCCGCGTGAAGCCGTCGCGCCGGATGCCGGGCGCCAACGCCGAGCGCCCGCCCTCTCGGGAGGGCGGGCGCGCTCAGGGGATGCGGCGGGGGAGCGGCGGGGGAGCCGACGCGGTGGCGTCACGCGTTGCGGATCGCCGAGATGTCGAAGTTCAGCTTGATCTTGTCGGAGACCAGGACGCCACCCGTCTCCAGGGCCGCGTTCCAGGTCAGGCCCCACTCGGAGCGCAGGATCTCGGCCTTGCCCTCGAAGCCGACGCGCTCGTTGCCGAACGGGTCCTTCGCGGCACCGTTGAACTCCAGGTCGATGGTGATCGGCTTGGTGGTGCCGAGGATCTCCAGGTCACCGGTGATGCGGTAGTCGTCGCCCCCCAGGGCCTCCGCCTTGGTGGAGCGGAAGGTCATGGTCGGGAACTCGTCCGTCTTGAAGAAGTCCGAGCTCTTCAGGTGCCCGTCACGGTCCGCGGAACCGGTGTCGATGCTGTCCATCTTCACGTCCAGGGACGCGGTGGACAGTGAGGGGTCGGAGCCGTCCAGGTGCAGCGAGCCGCTGAAGTCCAGGAACTTGCCCTTGACGTTGGTGACCATGGCGTGCCGGGCGACGAAGCCGAGCGTGGTGTGGGCCGCGTCGATGGTGTAGTCGCCGGTCAGGGCGGCGAGCTCGGGGTTGACGGCGGCGGGGGTCTCGACGGTGTTCTTGCGGCCGAGGATGCTCATGGCGTTCTCCTTGGGAGATGATGTTGAACATTGAACTAACCAACACCGACGACGGTAGACCCATTCCGTTCGGATTTCAACAACATTCCCAGAGTGTTTACCGGGTCACTTTGCATGTTCCTCGCTTGGGCTTCCGTACGGCGGTCTTGAGCTGCCGTGACCCGGGCCCCCGACTTCGTTGACCGGCCTCGGGCGCCGCCGATAGCCAGACCCCATGACGCGAAGAACGCGCACCACGCTCGCCTCAACCGCCGTAGCCCTGCTGGCCGTTGGCCTTCTCTTCGGGCCACCGGCACCCCCCCGCCGCCGAGGCGTCCTCGGTCATCGCCTCCCCGCAACTCGCCGTCACCGTCGCCGACGACTTCCGCGCGTGCTCTCCTGCGCCGACCGCGCCACCGGAGCCCGCCTGACCGGCAGCACCCGCCCGGTCACCCGGATCACCCTCAACGGCACGTCCTACGACGTTCAGGTCAAGGGTGCCCCGACTGTCACCGGCACCTCGGCCGCGTACACCCTCGTCCTCCCGGACCTCGACGGCGTGGAACTGGACGCCACCCTGACCGTCGCCGGCCGCGCCACCGCCTTCCGGATCACCGCCGTCCGGGACCCGCCCGCCTTCCGGCTCGGCACCCTCGACATCCCCGGCCGCGACCTGATCTCCGCGGGCCCCGGGGAGTCGACGGCCTTCACCCGCCTCGACATCCCCGGCCACGACCTGATCTCCGCGGGCCCCGGGGAGTCGACGGCCTTCACCCGCCTCGACAACGACTCCACGCGCACGGCCGACGTCTTCGCCGACATCACCGACGCCACCCCCGCGGACCCGGAGTGCCGGCCCCTTCTGCTCACCGCGGCGAGCGCGGGCACCCCCGGTCCCTACGACGTCCTGCGGCGCCGCTGGCTCGACCTCACCCCCGGGAGCGGCTACGACCCCACGGCCGAGCCGTACGCCTCCCGCCCGGCCGAGACCTGGACGCTCGCCCGCGGCTTCCACACCACCATGGCGCCCATCGCCACCTCGCTCTGGCCCACCCGTCCGGCATCACCCAGAGCTACAGCCGGCTGTGGACGATGGCCCAGGCCTGCCTCCAGCAGGGGCACCGGACCGACCGGTGACGCGAGCCTGCTCGCCGATCTCCTGCGGGGCATCCGCGGGGGCGAGCGTCCTGGTCCGCCGCCACGGCCGGACCGCTACCCTCTCGGTCAGCGAGCCACCGCGCACCGGCGCGCCCCTGGAGATCGTCCGGGACCGTCCGGTGCGCTCGGTGATCCGGGCCGACGACACCGTCGAGGTGATCTCCACAGGCCGCCGACTGCGCGTCCTTGTCACTCCTGGGATGGCATGTGCGAGCCATGAATGTGAGGTGGCTCTCAGCTGGCCACTTTGTGTGACCTCTACAAGCCGAAAGCCCCCTGAGCAGTCGGAACGGCTGCATTCCGTCGTGGTTCTGTTCAGGGGTACCAGGAAAACGGGCCGGAGACTGTACGGAGTCGACGGCCCGCTTTCCTTGGTGGGCTTCGTAAGGTCACTACATGACCGTTTTGGAAGAGACGACGGGTGAGCCCACGGACGCGCGCGGCCGGGTCGCCGAGCTGCACGAGATCCGTGCCCAGGCACTGGCCGGTCCCAGCGAGAAGGCGACCGAGGCGCAGCACGCCAAGGGCAAGCTGACCGCCCGGGAGCGGATCGAGCTGCTGCTCGACCCGGGCTCCTTCCAGGAGGTCGAGCAGCTGCGCCGGCACCGGGCCCAGGGCTTCGGCCTGGAGGCCAAGAAGCCGTTCACCGACGGTGTCATCACCGGCTGGGGCACGGTGGAGGGCCGCACGGTCTTCGTCTACGCCCATGACTTCCGCATCTTCGGCGGCGCGCTGGGCGAGGCCCACGCCACCAAGATCCACAAGATCATGGACATGGCCATCGCGGCGGGCGCGCCGCTGGTCTCCCTCAACGACGGCGCGGGCGCCCGCATCCAGGAGGGCGTCTCGGCCCTCGCCGGTTACGGCGGCATCTTCCAGCGCAACACCAAGGCGTCGGGCGTCATCCCGCAGATCAGCGTCATGCTCGGCCCGTGCGCGGGCGGCGCGGCCTACAGCCCCGCCCTGACGGACTTCGTCTTCATGGTCCGCGAGACCTCCCAGATGTTCATCACCGGCCCCGACGTGGTCAAGGCGGTGACGGGCGAGGAGATCACCCAGAACGGCCTCGGCGGCGCGGACGTGCACGCCGAGACCTCCGGCGTCTGCCACTTCGCGTACGACGACGAGGAGACGTGCATCGCCGAGGTGCGCTACCTCCTGTCGCTGCTGCCGCAGAACAACCGCGAGAACCCGCCGCGCGTGGAGTCCACCGACGAGGCGGACCGCCGCAGCGACGTCCTGCTCGACCTGGTCCCGGCCGACGGCAACCGGCCGTACGACATGGCCAAGGTCATCGAGGAGCTCGTCGACGACGGCGAGTACCTGGAGATCCACGAGCGCTGGGCGCGGAACATCATCTGCGCGCTGGCCCGGCTCGACGGCCAGGTCGTCGGCATCGTGGCCAACCAGCCGCAGTCCCTGGCGGGCGTCCTGGACATCGAGGCCTCGGAGAAGGCGGCTCGGTTCGTCCAGATGTGCGACGCCTTCAATATCCCGATTCTCACCCTTTTGGACGTACCTGGCTTCCTCCCTGGTGTAGACCAGGAGCACGGTGGAATCATCCGCCACGGCGCGAAGCTGCTGTACGCCTACTGCAACGCGACCGTGCCGCGGATCTCGCTGATCCTGCGCAAGGCCTACGGAGGTGCGTACATCGTCATGGACAGCCAGTCCATCGGTGCGGACCTCACGTACGCGTGGCCGACGAACGAGATCGCCGTGATGGGCGCCGAAGGTGCCGCCAACGTCATCTTCCGGCGTCAGATCGCGGAGGCCGAGGACCCCGAGGCGATGCGGGCCCGCATGGTCAAGGAGTACAAGTCCGAGCTGATGCACCCGTACTACGCGGCCGAGCGCGGCCTGGTGGACGACGTGATCGACCCGGCGGAGACCCGCGAGGTGCTGATCCGCTCGCTGGCGATGCTCCAGTCGAAGCACGCCGACCTGCCGTCCCGCAAGCACGGCAACCCCCCGCAGTAACCCGCCGGTACCGCTGCGGAAACCTCTCTCACGGAGACTGACACCCATGAACCTCCCTGACATTCGCGTCGAGAAGGGCCATGCCGAGCCCGAGGAAGTCGCCGCCATCACGGCGATCCTGATGGCCCGCGCGGCCGCCCGGCCGACGCCTCCGGCCCGCCGAGGCCGAGCGAAGGCGGGCTGGCGCCGCCTGGAGCGCGAGCCTGGGTTCCGGGCGCCGCACAGCTGGCGCTGAGCCCCGAGTTCAGCGGATGACGACCTCGGTCCCTGGGAAGTCCAGGGCGCCGGGGTCGTCCGGCATCAGGCAGTCCCGGCTCACGCAACTCCAGCTCCGGGATCCCCAGATGGGAGCAGTCGCCGAGGGCCGTGAGGCCGGTGTCCGGCCTTATGTGCCGCAGGCCGACGTGATTGACCTTCGGTCCGACCCGCCTCGCCTCGCAGCAGCACCCGCGAGGAACCGCGCAGGGCCGCCTCCACGCGCATCCCGTAGCCCTCCCCGGCCACTTCCTCCCAGTCGCTCATATCGGCCCGCAGCCGGGGCAGTGTGCGCGCCGCACGCCGCCACGCCGTGCCCGTCGCCGCCCGCTCCTCGAGCACCGGCGGACTGCGCACGATCCGCCGTAGCACTCCACGCTCTCCGTGAACAGCCGTTCCTACAGGCTGCTTTCGGCCTCGTCGAAGCCCACTGGCGGCCGTACCGCCCGGGTGATCCTTCGGATCAGCTCGGCGGGCCGGGCGTCCGCCGTGAGCAGCGCCTCGTACCGGAGAGGTCCGCCGCCACGAACTGAGCGCTCATCGCAGCACCCCCTCGCCAAAATGCAACGGCCCCCATCTCTCCCACAGGAGAAACGAGGGCCGCAAGCGGATCGTGCCGCGGTGCGAGAACTAGCGCAGGCGCGCCATCAGCGCGTGCTCGACCAGCGTGATCAGCGTCGACTTGGCGTCCGCGCGGTGGCGGGCGTCCGTCGTGATGATCGGGGTGTCGGGGCCGATCTGCAGGGCCTCGCGCACCTCGTCCGGGTTGTACGGCTGGTTGCCGTCGAAGCCGTTGAGGGCGATCACGAAGGGAAGCCCGCTGTTCTCGAAGTAGTCGACCGCGGGGAAGCAGTCGGCCAGACGGCGGGTGTCCACCAGAACCACCGCGCCGATCGCGCCGCGTACCAGGTCGTCCCACATGAACCAGAAGCGGTCCTGGCCGGGCGTACCGAAGAGGTACAGGATCAGGTCCTGGTCCAGGGTGATACGGCCGAAGTCCATGGCGACCGTCGTGGTCGTCTTGTCTCCGGTGTGGGTGAGGTCGTCGATGCCTGCCGAAGCAGACGTCATGACGGCCTCTGTGCGCAGCGGGTTGATCTCCGAAACGGCCCCGACGAACGTGGTCTTGCCCACGCCGAAGCCACCCGCCACCACGATCTTCGCCGAGGTGGTGGAGCGGGAAGGACCGCCGCTAGAGCTTGCGAAGTCCACTGAGCACCCTTTCGAGCAGTGTCACGTCTGGCTGGCCGCCGGCGTTCTCGTCGCCGCCGGGCTGATGGATGGCGACCAGGCCCGCCTCCGCCAAGTCGGCGACGAGGATCCTGGCCACGCCGAGAGGGATCGTGAGCAGGGCCGAGACCTCGGCCACCGACTTGATCTCCCGGCAGAGGTTGCAGATCCGCTGATGCTCGGGCAGCTGGCCCTGCATCTGGTGCGGCTGCGCGGTGGTGTGCACCAGTGCCTCGATGGCGAGCTGGTAGCGCGGGCGCGTCCGGCCGCCGGTCATGGCGTACGGGCGCACCAGGGGGTTGTTCGACGCCCCGGCGGGCGCCGGCTCAGGGGCACGTCGCTGCGGCTGCACAGGCTGGATGCGCGGTGCCTGCGGCTGGTCGTACGGCGACTGCCCCGGGCCCTGGGGGCCCTGCGGCTGTCCGTACGGCTGCTGCCGCCGCTGGCTCGGCGCGGAGGGGAAGTTGTACCGGTTCTGGGAACCGTCGTTCTGGCCCTGGGCAGGGCCGTACGACCAGTTGCCCGATGACGAACCGTCTGGGGGTGTTGCCACTTTCTCTCCTCCTCCGACTGTGCCTGGCACCCATCAATGTGGAGCCGCGTCCCGAAACCTTACGGCCCCGGGACGCCAAAACGCACCGTCTGTCTGTTAGTTGAGAAGGCTCCCTTGGAGCTCCGCACGCAGATCCGGCGTCAGGACCGTACCGGCACGGTCCACCAGAAGGGCCATCTCGTACCCAATGAGGCCGATGTCCGCCTCCGGGTGGGCAAGAACCGCGAGCGACGAACCGTCGGAGATGGACATGATGAAGAGGAATCCCCTCTCCATCTCCACAACCGTCTGGTTCACGCTGCCGCCCTCGAAGATGCGCGAGGCACCGGCGGTCAGCGAGGTCAGACCGGAGGCGACCGCCGCGAGCTGGTCGGCGCGGTCGCGCGGAAAGCCTTCGGACATCGCCAGAAGGAGTCCGTCGGCGGAGACCACCACCGTGTGCGACACCCCGGGGGTGTTGTCCACGAAGTTGGTGATCAACCAGTTCAGGTTCTGTGCCGCCTGGCTCATCGGGCTCACACTAACGCTCCTGGTTGTAGGTGCTGTCAGGACCGAAGCCCTGGCCGTTCGTTTCACTTCCCGCACTGCGACCCCGCTGGACTCCCCGGCGCAGGTTGCTCAGCCTGCCCCGGACGTCCTCGGGAGCACGGGAGATCTGTGGACCTCCCTGAGGGGTGGTCTCGGCGGCTCCCTCGACCAGGTTGGCCTTGGGTACCCGCCGCGGCAGACCGGAGGAGGTGACTCCGCCCGCCTTGGGCTTGCGGAGCTGGGCCGCCTGCTGCCAGCGATCGTCGTTCGCCGAACGCCAGTCGTCGTTGGCGGGGGTCTCCGCGGGGGCCGGCGTCTCCTGGCTCACGGGCCGCGCGCCGTTCGTGCCGCTCGGGGTGGATCCGCGGCGGGGGAGCCCGGCGTCGGTCAGCTCGTGGGCGGCGGAGGGGGCCGGTCCCGGACGGTCGAAGCCTACGCGGTCGCGCTCATGTGTGTCAGCGGCCTGCACAGGTTCCGGTTCCGGAGCGTACTGGTCCGGGTAGCCGTTGCGGTAGTCGTTCTGCTGCGGCCAGTCATCCTGGTAGCGCCGCTCCTCGAAGGCCGGGAAGGACTCCCGGGCGGACTGGTGCGCGGCCGCGGACTCCTCCTGAGCGGGCTCCGCATAGCCGGGCTCGGGGTAGCCGCCGTTCGACGAGAAGGTGTCGTTCTGCGGCAGGCCACCGTTCGGCGCGTAGTACTGCTCCTCGTACGACGGCCGCTGCTGCTCCTCGTACGCCGTCTGCGGGTCGTACGCCCCCTGCTGCTCGGGGAAGCCGCCGTGGCCGTTGGTGCCGGTGCCGTCGTAGCCCTGCTGGCCGGTGAACTCGTCGTACGCGGTGTTCCCGGGCCCCTCCGGGTCGTGCGCCTGGGCCTCCAGGGCCGCACGGCGCTCCTCGCGCATCAGGGAGCGGCCGACCGGGTCCAGTTCGCGGATGTCGTCCGGGACCTCGGTGTAGCGGCTGTCGTCGAAGCCGAGTTCGGCCGCCGTGCGCATCGGCTGACGGTTGAAGTCCTCACCCTGGAAGTTCTGCTCCGGGATGATCTGCGAGACCGTGAACTCGTCCTGCATCGGGGCCGCCTCGCCACCACCACCGTGGGTGATCGCGTCGGGCAGCATGACCAGCGAGGTCGTACCGGCCTGCTCGCCCGAGGGGCGCAGCTGGACCCGGATGCCGTGCCGGTCGGACAGCCGGCCGACCACGAACAGGCCCATGCGCTGGGAGATCGCGACGTCCACGGTCGGCGGGTTGGCCAGCTTGTGGTTGATGTCCGCGAAGTCCTCGGCTGTCAGGCCGATGCCCTTGTCGTGGATCTCGACCATCACACGGCCGTCGGGAAGACGGGTCGCGGTGACGCGGACCTTGGTCTGCGGCGAGGAGAACGTGGTGGCGTTCTCCAGCAGCTCGGCGAGCAGGTGCACGAGGTCGGTGACCGCGCGGCCGTGGATCTCGGCCTCCGGGACGCCGGACAGCTCGATGCGCTCGTACTGCTCCACCTCGGAGGAGGCGGCGCGCAGCACGTCGACCAGCGGGACCGGCTGGTCCCAGCGTCGGCCGGGTTCCTCGCCGGCGAGGACCAGGAGGTTCTCGCCGTTGCGGCGCATACGGGTCGCGAGGTGGTCCAGCTTGAAGAGGTTCTCCAGCTGGTCCGGGTCGGCCTCGTTGTTCTCCAGGTCGGTGATCAGGGTCAGCTGGCCCTCGATCAGCGACTGGTTGCGGCGCGACAGGTTGGTGAAGATCGCGTTGATGTTGCCCCGCAGCAGGGCCTGCTCGGCGGCGAGCCGGACGGCTTCGCGGTGGACCTGGTCGAAGGCGCGGGCGACTTCGCCGATCTCGTCGGTGGTGGTGATCGGGATCGGTGCGACCCGGGTGTCGACGCGGCCGGGGTCGGTGCGCGAGAGCTGGTCGACCAGCATCGGCAGCCGCTGCTCGGCGATGCCGAAGGCGGCGTTGCGCAGCTGGCGCATCGCGCGGCTCATCTGGCGGGCCACCATGCCGGCCAGGATGAACGCGGCGAGCAGGGCGACCACGACGGCGGCACCCACGATGAAGGTGTCACGCTTGGCGTCGTCGGCGATCGCCGCGGCCTCGTTCACCGCCTTGTCGGCCATGTCCGACTCGATCTGCCGGTAGGCCTCGTACTTGAGGGTGTTGACCGCCCACCAGTTCTCGGCGGTGACGCCCTTCTGGGCGAGGGCCAGACGCTCGGAGGGGTCGGTGCTCTTCAGACCCGCGATGAGCCCCACCATGGTGGTGGTCTTGGCGGGCGGGGCGACGTACTCCTTGCCCTCGGCGGCAGCCTTCTGGGCCGCCTCCTTGGCCATGGCCGCACCCTTGGCCCTGATGTCCGCCTCGGCGTCCTTCAGCTTCTGCGCGTCCGCCTCGGTACCACCGCCGATGTACTCCTGGATGGCGATGCCCTCCAGGTAGGCGTACGAGGTGAGGGCGACCCGCTGGCTGGCGAAGCTGCCGGTGCCGGGGCCGGGCGCGACCAGCAACTGCATGCCGATGGAGCGCTGGAGCGACAGGGCCGCCTTGGTCAGCTCCAAGGCGTAGACCGTACGGCCGTAGCTGGTGATGTTGCCGGTGCCGAGGCCGAGCTCGTTGGCGAACTCGGTCAGCGGGTGCGCGATGTCGACGTAGCCCTCTTGGGTCTCCACGCCGGAACGCTTGGTGGTGTACGCCTCTTCACGCAGCGTCGCGAGCTTGGGCTCGCCCTTGCGGAACAGCGACAGGCGGCGCTCCAGGCCCGCCTTCTGCGGCATGCTCCGGGCCGCCTCGTCGAAGGCGTCGGCAGCGGCGTCCGTCTTCTTGCGGGCCGCGGTGACGACGTCCTTGTCCTTGTTCAGCAGGAGGGGCGCCGCAGAGATGTCACGCTCGTTGTACAGCGCGTCCGAGTAATTGAGGGAGGCCCGCACCACACGCGCGGTGTTCTCCGCGTCCTCGGCCTCCTGCCAGGTGTCGATCGAGCTCTTCACCTGGAAGCCGCCCATGACCAGGCCGACCAGCACGGGTATGAGCAGGATCGCGTTCAGCCGGGTCGGCACCCGCCAGTTGCGCGGAGACATACGGCCGCCGCCTGGAGCCGGCGCGGCCGTTGGTTCGGATCCGGGCACAGGGGCGGGCGCCGCTCCGCGCGGCGGCGGGGTGAAGTTGCCCCGGGCCGACGGCTCGGGACCGTTCTTGCTTCGCCTCACTCGACCAACAACCTTCCGGCGGTCGGCACCAACGTTGTGCCGCAGTGTCTCAGAGCCCAGTACGCCATCGACTGATGAGTACGTCATTGACTAATGGGCAGTTCAGGCATTCCAGCACGTGGACCAGCGCACTTCCAAACAGTGGGAAGTGCGGTTTCCACGTGATGCAAGCCCCAGATAAAACGGTCATAAAGAGCGAGCCCCGCCAAAAGGCGGGGCCTTCGTGCGCGCAGCGAGACCGGTTGACCGCGACGCGTGGCGGTACCACCCGATTCCTCTGCCGAAACGTTATGAACACCGAAGCCGACCGTGTCAAAGGCCACAGCCGGCTCCGGGACATCTACGACAACTGCCGTACGCGGCTACCGACTTGATCAGCTACCTCAGGCGTGCCATCAGCGCGTGCTCGACCAGCGTGATCAGCGCACTCTTCGCATCCGAGCGGTGCCGGGCGTCCGTCGTGATGATCGGGGTGTCGGGGCCGATCTGCAGGGCCTCGCGCACCTCCTCGGGCGCGTACGGCTGGTGCCCCTCGAAGCCGTTGAGCGCCACGACGAACGGCAGCCCGCTGTTCTCGAAGTAGTCGACCGCGGGGAAGCAGTCGGCCAGGCGCCGGGTGTCCACCAGGACGATCGCGCCGATGGCGCCGCGCACCAGGTCGTCCCACATGAACCAGAAGCGGTCCTGACCGGGCGTACCGAAGAGGTACAGGATCAGATCCTGGTCGAGCGTGATGCGGCCGAAGTCCATGGCGACCGTGGTGGTCGTCTTGCCTCCGGTGTGGGTGAGGTCGTCGATGCCCGCGCTCGCGGACGTCATCACGGCCTCCGTGCGCAGCGGGTTGATCTCGGAGACGGCGCCGACGAACGTCGTCTTGCCGACGCCGAAGCCACCCGCCACCACGATCTTCGCGGAGGTGGTCGCCCGGCCTCCGTCAGAGCTTGCGAAGTCCACTGAGCACCCTTTCGAGCAGTGTCACGTCCGGTGCACCGCCGTTGTTCTCGTCGCCACCCGGCTGGTGAATGGCGACCAGCCCGGCCTCCGCGAGGTCCGCGACGAGGATCCGGGCCACACCGAGAGGCATCGCCAGCAGCGCCGAGACCTCGGCGACCGACTTGACCTCACGGCACAGATGGCAGATGCGCTGGTGCTCCGGGAGCAGCCCCATGAGCGCTGCCGGGTCGGCCGTGGTGCTGATCAGGGCCTCGATGGCCAGCTGGTAGCGCGGCCGGGTCCGGCCGCCGGTCATCGCGTACGGACGTACCAGCGGCTGGTCGCCCTCATCCTCGTACGGCTCCGCGTACGGATCATGAGAGGCGTTGGGCGGGGTCATGAATCCTCCGGGCGGGACAGCAAGTTGGTCAGTCGTGCCGTCTGACGGGGCCGGTGGGGGGACTGTGGCGGCCTGACGGTGATTTGGTGAGACGGGTGGATCCGAGGTCGGTCAGTGGAGCAGACTGCCTTGCAGCTCGGCACGCAGGTCGGGCGTGAGCACCGCACCCGCGCGGTCGACCAGTAGCGCCATCTCGTAGCCGACGAGGCCGATGTCGCACTCGGGGTGCGCGAGTACGGCGAGCGACGAGCCGTCGGAGACGGACATCAGAAAGAGGAATCCTCTCTCCATCTCCACAACCGTCTGTGCCACGGTGCCGCCCTCGAAGATCCGGGAGGCGCCGGCCGTCAGCGAGGTGAGTCCGGACGCTACGGCCGCGAGCTGGTCGGCACGGTCACGCGGGAATCCCTCCGACATCGCCAGGAGGAGGCCGTCGGCGGACACGACGACGGTGTGGGACACCCCAGGGGTGTTGTCCACGAAGTTGGTGATCAACCAGTTGAGGTTCTGTGCCGCCTGGCTCATCGGGCTCAACTAACGCTCCTGCTGGTGAGTGGGGCTCGGGAAGCTGCCGGTCTGGCCGGTACCGGCCTGTCGACCCTGCGCGATGCCCCGACGGAGATTGGTCAGCCGCCCGCGCACGTCATCAGGCGCACGCGAGACCTGCGGACCGGTTTGGTGCTGTTGCTGCTGAGCCGTGCCCGGGACGAGGTTCGCCCTGGGCACCCGGCGCGGAAGGCCGGAGGTGGTGACGCCGCCCGCGGCCGGCTGCCGGACGCGCTCTGCCTGCCGTACGAGATCGTCGTTCGGCGAGCTGCGCCAGGAACCGGTGTTGGCGGATCGCTGGGGTGCCGGAGCCTGTGGTGCCTGAGCCGGCGTGGCAGCGGTGCCGTTGGGCTGCTGGCCCTGGCCCTGCTGTCCCTGCTGGCCGTGGAACCAGTTGGTCTCCAGCGTGTCGTACAGCGGCGTACGCCCGTCACCCGGACCCGCTGCCGGCGGCAGCGCCTCGGGCTCGGGACGGTTCGGCCGCTGCTGCGGACGCTGCGGGGCCGGCTGGCGCGGGGCGCCGAAGTCGGCCGGGCCGCCCTGCTGGGGCCGCTCGAACTGGCCCGTGCCGGACGGGTTCTGCCGACCGGGCATCGGGTGCTGTCCGGTCGAGCCGTTGTCGTAGCCCTGCGGGGCCGGGTACTGGCCCGTGGGCTGTCCGCCGGACGAGCCGTAGACGTCCGGGCGGACGAACTCGCCGGTGTTCTGGCCCTGCGGAACGGTCGGGCGCGGGTACTGGCCCGTGTTCTGCGGGAAGTCGTAGGAGCCGAAATCGGCAGGTCCTGCCGGGGCCTGGCGGCCGTCGCCGCGCGGGACCGCCGGCATCTCGGTGGTCGCGCCCGGGCCCTGCCGGTCGTCGATCCGGGGCATCCGGGAGGTCTGTGCCGGGTCCTGCTCGTCATGCCCGCGCGGGGTGTCCAGCGAGGCGCGCGGCACCGACGGCTGGGCGTTCTCGTCGCTCCAGCTCGGGGTGCGCGGCTGCGAGGCACTGGCGCCCGGCAGTTCGGCGCGCGGGCCACCACGGCCGCCGGGCAGTTGCGGCCGACGGCCACGACGGCCGCCACCGCTCTTCTCGGCGCCCGTGTTCGGGGCCTGCTGCGGGGAGGCGGAGGCGGGACGGCCGCCACCGAAGGAGTCCTGAGCCTGCTGCGCACCGGTGCCCGCGGCCTGCAGGCCCTGCGGGGCGCCCGGCGCCTGGCCGAAGCCGGCCGGGGACGGCGGAGCCTGGGGTCCGCCCTGGCCCTGCGGTGCACGCGGGGCACCGGGACGGCCGCCCGCGCCGGGCAGCGCGGCCCGCGGTCCCTGACCGGCACCGAGCCGGCCACCCGAGGGCGCACCGGCACCCAGGGCACCCGCGCCGGGCGCACCGGCGCCGAGGGCACCGCCCTGACCGGCCGAGCGACGGGCGGCGGCCGCACCGGCGGCGGCCTGCGCGGCGGCGGGACCGCCGGACGAGGGGCCGCCCTGGCCGGGCTTGCCCGGAGCGGGCTTCTTGCCGCCCTGGGCGACATCGACGGGGAGCATGACCAGCGCGGTCGTACCGCCGGAGTCGGACGGGCGCAGCTGGATGCGGATGCCGTGCCGCTGCGACAGCCGACCGACCACGAACAGGCCCATGCGGCGGGAGACGGAGACGTCCACGGTGGGCGGCGAGGCGAGCCGCTCGTTGATCGCCGCGAGGTCCTCGGGGGAGAGGCCGATACCGGTGTCGTGGATCTCGATCAGCACACGGCCGTCGGGCAGCGCGTGACCGGTGACCTTCACCTTGGTCTGCGGGGAGGAGAACGAGGTCGCGTTCTCCAGCAGCTCGGCGAGCAGGTGCACGAGGTCGTTGACCACACGGCCGGCCACTTCGGTGGTCGGCACGGAGGCCAGCTCGATGCGCTCGTACTGCTCCACCTCGGAGGCGGCGGCGCGGAGCACGTCGACCAGCGGGACCGGTCGGGTCCAGCGGCGGCCGGGCTCTTCACCGGCGAGAACGAGGAGGTTCTCACCGTTACGGCGCATGCGGGTCGCGAGGTGGTCGAGCTTGAACAGCGAGGACAGCTGGTCCGGGTCGGCCTCGCGGGACTCCAGTTCGGAGATGAGCGAGAGCTGACGCTGGATAAGACCCTGGGAGCGGCGCGAGAGGTTGGTGAACATCGCGTTGACGTTGCCCCGCAGCAGGGCCTGCTCGGCGGCGAGGCGGACGGCCTCGCGGTGCACGTCGTCGAAGGCCGCGGCCACCTTGCCGATCTCGTCCCGGGAGTGCACACCGACCGACTCCACGGAGGTGTCGACGTCCTGCGGGTCCGACTCGGAGAGCTGCTTGACCAGCTCGGGCAGACGGTCGGAGGCGACCCGCGTGGCCGTCTCCTCCAGGCGGCGCAGCGAGCGGATCATGGAGCGGGCCACCACGAAGGCGCCGACCAGCGAGACACCGAGCACCAGCAGGATCAGCGCACCGGAGATGATCGCGTCGCGCTCCGAGTCGTTGCGCAGCTCGCGGGCCTTCTGCTCCATCTGCTCCAGCAGAGTGCGCTCGATGTTGCCCATCTGCTCGATCCTGATCGAGCTGTCGTCCACCCAGTCCTTGTACGAGCGCCGGTCCACCGTGGCCAGACCACTGGTGATGGCGCGGTCGCCGTAGGTGTCGGTGGCCTGGATCGTGGAGTTGCCCTCTTCGACCGGCTTGAGGAGCTCGGCGGCGTCCTCACCGCCGTAGATGGCCTTGAAGCTGGCGAGTTCGGAGGTCTGGCTGGCCAGCGCCGACTGGGCGTAGAGCCGGTCGTTGTCCGAGAGGTTGCCGGCGGACTTGGTGTTCTCCGGCAGGGCCGCGGCGAGCACCGCGCGCTGGATCGAGGCGTACTCCTTGGCGGAGGAGAAGGCCGCGAGCGCGCGGGTGCGCTGGATCATGTCCGGGTTGCTGGTCGCCTCGGCCATGTCCTGGGAGAGGCCCAGCAGGTTCTCGATCAGCCGGTGGTAGGCCTCGACCGTCTGCGTGGAGTTGTCGTCCGCCTGGTACGCGTCCCGGCGGATGCTGCTCAGGGTGCGCAGGTTCCGGACGACACCGACGAGGGTGTCGTGGACGCCCTGGAGGTTGCCGTCGGAGGTGTCGACCTCCTCGGCGGAGTCGATGAAGTTCTGGCGCAGCCGGTCGGTCTTGTCGGTGTAGCCCTTGACCGTGTAGCCGGTGGCCTTCTCACCGTGCGCCAGCGGACCGGCGGACTGGTCGCGCTCCTCCTGGAGCGCGGCGGCCAGCTCGGTGGCCTGCTTGGTCATGTCCGTGAGCAGCTTCATGTTGTCGAGCTGCTGCATGTCGTCCATGGAGTCGCTGATACGCAGGGCGCCCAGCGAGGTGGCCGCGACGACCGGGAGAGCGAGCAGCGACACCAGACGCGTGGAGATGCGCCAGTTGCGCAGGGCTATTCGCGGGCCGGGGTTGGTGGGACCCTTCGGCGGCTTGACCGGCGGGGTCGTGGCGCCCGCGGGGCCCGACGAAGCCGGTCCGCCGGGCGCGCCGGGGCGACCCGCGCCGTCACCGGACGGGCCCGGGTTCTGGGCGTGCTGGGGCGAGGGACTGCCGGCATTGGGGCCAGTCCCGCCGTGCAGCTCCGGCTCCGCCGAAGCACTGCCATCCCTCTTGAAACGTCCCTGCACTAGCGTCGCAACCTCTGGACCAGGCGCCCCTCCGCGCGAACGGAAGGACGGTGTCGGCGTCGTAGGGGACGTCCTGAATTACGTCCCCTGATGGTCGTGAGTGACCGGCGCTGGCTCCCCCCTCCGCCGCCGCTCGGCGCTGCGTTGCGCCCCTGCGCGCCGGCTCGATCCTGCGGCGGTCCGTGGAATTCCAGCACAGTGCAGGATCTCCAACAAGGGCCGTGGGCCGAGCCGTGACCTAGGTGACACCTTGTGAGTGCCGAGTCACCAGGCGTAGAAAGTGATCCGCCCCAAAACGGACTTACAAGAGCGAGTCGTCAAGGGGTCGGGGGTGTCCTAGTCGCCATGATCAGGAGCGGAATGGTGGCTTCAGTAGGCCAATGTCCGTTTCGTTGCGGTGGGTTGTGGGTCTGATTTGACCGGTTTGAGAACGAAGTCGTGAGCAAACTCACATGCAGATCATGCGGTCTTCACGTCTTCCCCGGGGAATCGCATGTTTAGCCTGGCGCTTTACAAGAGGGCGCAATCTGCCAACTCTCTGCCCACCGCACACGACAGGGTTACGTACAACCGTGAAGACGACCACGATGTTCCGCACCATAGCCAACCCGCGGCGCACGACGCTGGCCCACCTGGAAGGCGCCGACGACCTGCAGACCCCGGAGCAGCCGGAGCACCCCGT
Organism: Streptomyces sp. P17; assembly: GCF_032436805.1. Lineage (NCBI taxonomy): Bacteria > Bacillati > Actinomycetota > Actinomycetes > Kitasatosporales > Streptomycetaceae > Streptomyces > Streptomyces sp. P17. The sequence goes on from NZ_JAVRBF010000021.1 coordinate 107,528, forward strand.
CGACCTCCCGGTCCAGACGGCCAACCCCCGCCGCACGATCCTGGACGAGATGCCGGTCGCCGCCACCGCCGCGGAGTAATACCGCGAGGTGCGAGCCCCTGGCCGCGTTAGCCTGGAGCGTCAGACTCCAGCCGCTTAAGTCAAGGGGCCAAGCATCCCGTGCGCATCGCCAGATTCTCCATCGACGGGAACGTCGCCTTCGGCGTGGTCGAGGGCGACAAGCCTGAGGAACTCGTCCTCGACATCATCAAGGGCATCCCGTTCGCGGAATTCGAGCGCTCCGGCACCAAGGTGCCACTGAGCAAGGTCCGGCTGCTGCCCCCGGTGCTCCCCAACAAGGTCGTGGCCTACGGCCGCAACTACGCCGCGCACGCCCGCGAACTGGGCAACGACGTGCCCGACGCCCCGTTCGCCTTCTTCAAGCCCTCCACCTCGGTGATCGGCCCCGGCGACGAGATCCAGTACCCGCCCTTCTCCCAGGACCTGCACCACGAGGCCGAGCTCGCCGTGGTCATCGGCCGCATGTGCCGCGAGGTCCCGCGCGAGCGCGTCAAGGACGTGATCCTCGGCTACACCTGCGCCAACGACATCACCGCCCGGGACGTCCAGAAGCGCGAGAAGCAGTGGGCCCGGGCCAAGGGCTTCGACACCTCCTGCCCGCTGGGCCCCTGGGTGGAGACGGACCTGGACCCCTCCGACCTGACCGTCCAGCTCACGGTCAACGGACAGCAGCGGCAGCTCGGCCGCACCAGCGAGATGATCCACCCCATCGAGGATCTGATCGTCAACATCACCGAGGCCATGACGCTGCTCCCCGGCGACGTGATCCTCACGGGCACCCCCGCGGGGGTCGGCCCCCTGGCTGTCGGCGACGAGGTCTCCGTCAGCATCGAAGGCATCGGCACTCTCACCAACAAGGTTGTCAAGCGTGGCTAGCGCATCCGCCCCAGCAGTCCGTGTCCGTTTCTGCCCGTCACCGACCGGCAACCCCCATGTGGGCCTGGTCCGCACCGCCCTGTTCAACTGGGCGTTCGCCAAGCACCACGGCGGCACTCTGGTCTTCCGCATCGAGGACACCGACGCGGCCCGCGACTCGGAGGAGTCGTACAACCAGCTGCTGGACTCGATGCGCTGGCTGGGCTTCGACTGGGACGAGGGCCCCGAAGTCGGCGGCCCGCACGCGCCGTACCGCCAGTCGCAGCGCATGGACCTCTACAAGGAGGTCGCGCAGAAGCTCCTGGACGGCGGGTACGCCTACCACTGCTACTGCTCCCAGGAGGAGCTGGACAGCCGTCGCGACGCCGCCCGCGCGGCCGGCAAGCCCTCCGGCTACGACGGCCACTGCCGTGAGCTGAGCGCCCAGCAGGTCGCCGAGTACCAGGCCCAGGCCCGCGAGCCGATCGTCCGCTTCCGGATGCCGGACGAGACGATCACCTTCACCGACCTGGTCCGCGGCGAGCTGACCTTCACCCCGGAGAACGTCCCGGACTACGGCATCGTCCGCGCCAACGGCGCCCCGCTGTACACCCTGGTGAACCCGGTCGACGACGCCCTGATGGAGATCACCCACGTCCTCCGCGGCGAGGACCTGCTCTCCTCGACGCCCCGTCAGATCGCCCTGTACAAGGCGCTGATGGAGCTGGGCATCGCCAAGCAGATCCCCTCCTTCGGCCACCTGCCGTATGTGATGGGCGAGGGCAACAAGAAGCTCTCCAAGCGCGACCCGCAGTCGTCGCTGAACCTCTACCGCGAGCGCGGCTTCCTCCCCGAGGGACTGCTCAACTACCTCTCCCTGCTCGGCTGGTCGCTCAGCGCGGACCAGGACATCTTCACGATGGACGAGATGGTCGCGGCCTTCGAGATCGCGGACGTGAACCCCAACCCGGCCCGCTTCGACCTGAAGAAGTGCGAGTCGATCAACGGCGACCACATCCGCATGCTCGATGTGAAGGACTTCACCGAGCGCTGCGTCCCGTGGCTGAAGGCCCCGTTCGCCCCCTGGGCCCCGGAGGACTTCGACGAGGCCAAGTGGCAGGCCGTAGCCCCGCACGCGCAGACCCGCCTGAAGGTTCTGTCGGAGATCACGGACAACGTCGACTTCCTGTTCCTGCCGGAGCCGGTGTTCGACGAGCAGAGCTGGACCAAGGCGATGAAGGAGGGCTCCGACGCCCTCCTGCGCACGGCCCGCGAGAAGCTGGAGTCGGCGGACTGGACCTCCCCGGATTCCCTGAAGGAGGCCGTCCTGACCGCCGGCGAGGCCCACGGCCTCAAGCTCGGCAAGGCCCAGGCCCCGGTCCGGGTCGCCGTCACCGGCCGCACGGTCGGACTGCCGCTCTTCGAGTCCCTGGAGATCCTGGGCAAGGAGAAGACGCTGACGCGGATCGACGCGGCGCTGGCGCGGCTCGCCGTGTGACACGACGCACATGCGAGGGGCGGCATCCGCAGTTCCGGATGCCGCCCCTCGGGGTATGGGTTACTGGGCGTCGGCTTCGTCGATCAAGTAGGCGCTCTCGTCGAAGATTTCCAGTACGACGATGACCATGATCGTGCCGGCCACCATGTACTCCAGCATCACGCCGGGGGCAACGTAGGCCTTGCGTAGATGCTCGTCGGGGCCGAGCTGTGCAGTCGAAGTCTTCCGGAACGGGTCACGCGCCAGTACGCGCACGGCCCTGTCCAACTCCGCTCGGCGTTCCTCGGGCAGGGCGTCATACGTCGTACGGGCCTCGACGGTGAACTGGACGCGGTACTCGCTCACGGCCTCAGTGTGCCAGCCGCACCGTGCCGCTGCCCGGCCCTCTTCTCGGACGTGCTGCCGGGGCCTGGACGCCTCGCCGCCGGCCACCGGCACGCCGTGCTGTCCAACTCCAGCCTCACCCTCCAGGACCGCAAGCTCCGCGCCCTCGGCGTGCACGACCGCTTCGAGGCCATCCTGTGCGCCGCCGAGCCGGGCGTCTCCAAGCCGGAGGCCGAGGCCTTCCTCGCTGCCTGCGAGGCTCTCGCCCTGCCCCCGCACGAGGTGGCCTACGTCGGGGACCATCCGGAGATCGACGGGCGGGGCGCCGCCGACGCCGCTCTGCTGTCGGTGTGGATCGACCGCGGCACCGTTTCCACCGGCGCCGACGCACCCGCAGGTCCGCACCGGATCGCCACCCTCGCCGAACTCCCCGCGCTGCTCGGCTCGGATACCCGTTTTGGAGCCCCGTCCACCTTCGGGTAATGTTCTTCCTGCGCCGCCGGAGAGCGGGCCGAAAGGCCGGGAACCAGAGGCGCAAGCTAGAACAAGATCCCCTCGGGGCTTGCGTTCCAGTGGCCTATGGTGTAATTGGCAGCACGACTGATTCTGGTTCAGTTAGTCTTGGTTCGAGTCCAGGTAGGCCAGCTCGCAGAGCTTATCTGCAAAGCCCCCGTTGTGTAGCGGCCTAGCACGCTGCCCTCTCAAGGCAGTAGCGCCGGTTCGAATCCGGTCGGGGGTACGGTGATCTCCATCGCGATGATCGCTAGGGCCCCCGTTGTGTAGCGGCCTAGCACGCCGCCCTCTCAAGGCGGTAGCGCCGGTTCGAATCCGGTCGGGGGTACGAAATGGTCTAAACCATATTGGCCTATGGTGTAATTGGCAACACTACGGTTTCTGGTACCGTCATTCTTGGTTCGAGTCCAGGTAGGCCAGCTCGGACCTGCGAAAACGCAGGATCCACGCCCCCGTTGTGTAGCGGCCTAGCACGCCGCCCTCTCAAGGCGGTAGCGCCGGTTCGAATCCGGTCGGGGGTACGCACAGTAAAGGCCCTCCACTTCGGTGGAGGGCCTTTCGCGTTCTACTCGTAGCCATACCTCCGCGTCGACTCCTCCTCCTGCGCCAGCCGGTGCAGCGCCCGCAGCATCGGTTCGACGAGGACCGCACCCAGGACCGCGATCTCGGCCTTCTCGGCCTCCGACTCGTGCGTCTCCATGAAATCCAGGTCGAGCACGGCCACCTGTTGCATCAACCGGCCGTAGGGCAGGAGCTGTTCGGGACCCCAGTCGTAGCCGAGGCGACGCAGCGCGGCCGCCGTCACCACGAGGGAGCGGAAGGCGGGGGAGAGGCCAGTCAGGGCCCGGGCGTTGGACCAGCCCAGGGTGTCGAGCAGCCCCTCCATCGCGGCCCGCGCGCCCTGGACGAACTCGTCGTCCACCTCCGGCTCGGGCACCTGCGGCATGGCCCAGATGGCAGCGCCCAGGCGCATCGCGCGGGGCAGGGAGTCGTCGTCGACGTGCTCCAGTACCTCCCTGACCGTGGCCACCGGCACCCGGCCGACCTGGATCATCGCGCGGATCAGCCGCAGCCGGCGCAGATGCTCCTCGTCGTACTCGGCCGTGGTCGTGTTGATCTGGCGGCCGGGCGCCAACAGCCCTTCGCGCAGGTAGTACTTGATCGTCGCGGTGGACACCCCGCTGCGCTCGCTCAGTTCAGCCAGCCGCATCTCTTGCGCCCTTCCTTGGGGAGTGCCACTATCCAAGCACCACTCAGAAGGATAGTGCCGCTATCCGACAGGGCAGACGGGGGCTCGTCATGTTCGCCAGGCCGACACCGGGTCGCACCACCGCGAACGCCGAGGGCGATGTGGTCGTCCTGCTGATCGGCATGCGGATCAACCGCTTCTGGGCGGTGCATCACTGGCTGCCGGTGGCGCTGGCCATGCCGCGGATGCTGCGTGAGCTGGGGAAGGCACCCGAGCGGGGGCTGCTCGGCCATGTCCTGCTGACGGCCTCGCCGCGGACGTACTACGTCGTCCAGTACTGGGAGTCCAAGGAGAAGCTGTACGCCTACGCGCACGCCTCGGACGCGCTCCATCGCGGGGCGTGGGCGACTCTCAACCGCAAGGAGAAGGCGGGGAAGGTCCGGCAGCACGTGGGGCTGTGGCACGAGGCGTACATCGTGCCGGAGGGCTCGTACGAGTCGATCTACTTCGACATGCCGGCCTTCGGGCTCGCTGCCGCGCACGGCCAGGTGCCCCTGGAGAAGCGGGGCCGCTACGCGAAGGACCGGTTCGCGCACCGGTCGACGGCGAAGGTGGCCGAAGAGGCCGGGTGACGGGGGGATCGGGGGACGGGGAGGGCCTGCCGCGGCGTTGAGGCAGGTCCTCCCCGATCTCGTGCCCGAAGGTCAGCCCGTGCGGCGCAGGGCCTCGGAGAGGCGCGCGGCGGCGTCGATGACCGCCTGGGCGTGCATCCGGCCCGGGTGGCGCGTCAGGCGCTCGATGGGGCCGGAGACCGAGACGGCGGCCACCACACGGTTGGAGGGGCCGCGCACGGGCGCGGAGACGGACGCGACGCCCGGCTCGCGCTCGCCGATCGACTGGGCCCAGCCCCGGCGCCGTACGCCCGACAGGGCCGTCGCCGTGAAGCGGGCGCCCTGCAGGCCCCGGTGCAGGCGCTCCGGCTCCTCCCAGGCCATGAGGATCTGGGCGGAGGAACCCGCCTTCATCGTGAGCGTCGAGCCGACCGGGACCGTGTCCCGGAGTCCGGACAGGCGCTCCGCCGCGGCGACGCAGATGCGCATGTCGCCCTGGCGGCGGTAGAGCTGCGCGCTCTCGCCCGTGACGTCACGGAGGTGCGTGAGCACCGGGCCCGCGGTGGCGAGGAGACGGTCCTCACCCGCGGCCGCGGCCAGTTCTGCCATGCGAGGGCCGAGAATGAAACGGCCCTGCATGTCGCGCGCCACCATGCGGTGGTGTTCCAGCGCCACGGCCAGCCGATGGGCCGTGGGTCGTGCCAACCCGGTCGCCGCCACCAGACCCGCGAGGGTGGCCGGACCGGACTCCAGGGCGCTCAGGACAAGGGCTGCCTTGTCCAGGACGCCGACGCCGCTACTGTTGTCCATGAAACGATACTCGCGTCTCACTCTGTGAAACGCAAGTTCAATTTTCCGTGGAACACGCCACTCTGGATGTCACGAAGGCACAGCGGCCCGCAGACCAACGGGCCCGGCGGCGGACGCCCGGGAACAGGGGCGCGAGCAGCCGTCTTCTCAAGATCTCTAGTTGGGCCGGCGGACCGTATGCCGGCCGGAGGGAAAGCGATGGGTAGGACACTCGCGGAGAAGGTCTGGGACGACCACGTCGTCCGGCGCGCCGAGGGCGAGCCCGACCTCCTCTTCATCGATCTGCACCTGCTGCACGAGGTGACCAGCCCGCAGGCCTTCGACGGCCTCCGCAAGAGCGGTCGCCAGGTGCGCCGGCTCGACCTGACCATCGCCACCGAGGACCACAACACCCCGACCCTCGACATCGACAAGCCCATCGCCGACCCGGTCTCCCGGATCCAGCTGGAGACGCTGCGCAAGAACGCCGCCGAGTTCGGGGTGCGCCTGCACCCGCTGGGCGACGTCGAACAGGGCGTCGTGCATGTCGTCGGCCCGCAGCTGGGTCTGACCCAGCCCGGCATGACCGTCGTCTGCGGTGACTCCCACACCTCCACGCACGGCGCCTTCGGCGGCCTGGCGTTCGGCATCGGCACCTCCCAGGTCGAGCATGTGCTGGCCACCCAGACGCTGCCCCTGGTCCGCCCCAAGACCATGGCCATCACGGTCAACGGCGAACTGCCCGAGGGCGTGACCGCCAAGGACCTGATCCTGGCGATCATCGCCAAGATCGGCACCGGCGGCGGCCAGGGCTATGTCCTGGAGTACCGCGGCTCCGCCATCGAGAAGCTGTCGATGGAGGCCCGGATGACCATCTGCAACATGTCGATCGAGGCCGGCGCCCGCGCGGGCATGATCGCCCCCGACCAGACCACCTTCGACTACCTCGAAGGCCGTCCGCACGCCCCCAAGGGCGAGGACTGGGACGCCGCGGTCGCCTACTGGAAGACGCTGAGGACGGACGAGGACGCCGAGTTCGACGCCGAGGTCGTCATCGAGGCCGCCGAACTGTCGCCGTTCGTCACCTGGGGCACCAACCCCGGCCAGGGCGCGCCGCTTTCGGCGAACGTCCCCGACCCTGCTTCGTACGAAGACGCTTCGGAGCGCCTCGCCGCCGAAAAGGCCCTGGAATACATGGGGTTGGAGGCCGGCCAGCCGCTGACGTCCATCAAGGTGGACACCGTCTTCGTAGGCTCCTGCACCAACGGCCGCATCGAGGACCTGCGCGCCGCCGCCGAGCTCATGAAGGGCCGCAAAGTCGCCGACGGCGTACGGATGCTGGTCGTCCCGGGCTCCGCGCGGGTCGGTCTGCAGGCCGTCTCCGAGGGTCTGGACGTCGTCTTCAAGGAGGCCGGCGCCGAATGGCGGCACGCGGGCTGCTCGATGTGTCTGGGCATGAACCCCGACCAGCTGGCCCCCGGTGAGCGCTCCGCGTCCACCTCCAACCGCAACTTCGAGGGCAGGCAGGGCAAGGGCGGCCGTACGCATCTAGTGTCGCCGCAGGTCGCCGCCGCGACCGCCGTGCTGGGCCACCTGGCGTCCCCCGCCGATCTGTCCGACGCCGAGACCCGTACGCCCGCTGGAGTCTGAGAAGTCATGGAAGCATTCACCACGCACACCGGCCGGGCCGTCCCACTGCGCCGCTCCAACGTCGACACCGACCAGATCATCCCTGCTCACTGGCTCAAGAAGGTCACGCGGGACGGTTTCGAGGACGGGCTGTTCGAGGCCTGGCGCAAGGACGAGCAGTTCATCCTCAACCAGCCCGAGCGCAAGGGCGCGACCGTTCTGGTCGCCGGTCCCGACTTCGGCACCGGATCCTCCCGTGAGCACGCCGTCTGGGCGCTGCAGAACTACGGCTTCAAGGCCGTCATCTCCTCCCGCTTCGCCGATATCTTCCGCGGCAACTCGCTCAAGAACGGCCTGCTCACGGTGGTTCTGGAGCAGAAGATCGTGGACGCGCTGTGGGAGCTCACGGAGGAGAACCCCGAGGCCGAGATCACCGTGGACCTGGAGAACCGCGAGGTGCGCGCCGAGGGCGTCACCGCCTCCTTCGAGCTGGACGAGAACTCCCGCTGGCGGCTGCTGAACGGCCTGGACGACATCTCCATCACCCTCCAGAACGAGGCGGACATCTCCGCGTACGAGGCCAAGCGGCCGTCGTACAAGCCGCAGACGCTCCAGGCGTGACGCCGGGAAGCCCCCGGAGCAACTGAACAGGTCGAGATTCGGCCACCACAACACCCCCGCTGTACCCCCGATCAGCCCGATCGGGGGTACAGCTGTGTCTGCACCCGAACGGCCCCGGGCGCGCCGAGGGATCGCCTCAACTTCCCACGTTACGACGGTTGTTGCCGGGGTAGGCGAGAGTCGAAGCCGTGGCTTCCGCCGGTGCCCGGACGGCCGTTTGAGGCGGCAGTTGCACCCTGAGCAGGCGACAACTCGCCCCAGATGGCACAATCTGTGCATGGAACACGACGGCCAACTCGAGCTCTATGCGGCGGTCGCGGACCAACTCAAGGAAGCGCACACAAGAGTGCGCGCACTGCAAGTCCCGGAGGGCGTACGGATGGCGCTGACCCGGAAGCTGCTGGTCATTACGGCCGCGGCCAAGCACGATCTCGCCGATGCGGCAAGGCGACTGGAGGCGTTCTCGGCGGACCTCGACGCGGGTCGACTCCCCGACGAGGAACGTTGAGGGCTCCAGAGACAGTCGAGTCCGTTGCGGCACAAGGGTGATAAGCCCGTTTCGTGTTTGATTTGCGGTATATATCTGCCTAACGTGCGAAAAAGCTTGAACACTTTCGTTCTGGCAATGTCTCCGAAGGGGAAGACGTGAACAAGGCGCAGCTCGTAGAAGCGATTGCCGACAAGCTGGGCGGCCGCCAGCAGGCCGCCGATGCTGTCGACGCGGTCCTGGACGCCATCGTCCGCGCGACCGTCGCGGGTGAACGGGTCTCGGTCACCGGCTTCGGTTCGTTCGAGAAGGTCGACCGTCCGGCGCGGTACGCCCGCAACCCCCAGACGGGCGAGCGGGTTCGGGTCAAGAAGACCTCCGTGCCGCGGTTCCGCGCGGGCCAGGGCTTCAAGGATCTGGTGAGCGGTTCGAAGAAGCTCCCGCGCGGGGGCGAGGTCGCCGTCAAGAAGGCGCCCAAGGGCAGCCTGACCGGCGGTGCCGCGGCCACGGTCAAGAAGGCCGCCGCGAAGAAGACCACCGCGAAGAAGGCCACCACCGCCAAGAAGGCGACGGCCAAGAAGGCCCCCGCGAAGAAGACGACCACGGCGAAGAAGACGACCGCGAAGAAGACCACGGCCGCCGCGAAGAAGACCACCGCGAAGAAGGCCACCACCGCCAAGAAGGCGACGGCCAAGAAGGCCCCCGCGAAGA
>NZ_JAVRBF010000315.1:0-480 GCF_032436805.1 Streptomyces sp. P17
CCGTCCGATCATCGATCTCAGTCCGATTTCACAGTATTTATCTACAGCGACTTCCTTAGCGGATAGAGCTGAGCGTATTGAGAAGGCCTCAACCCGTTTATTTATTGTCGGTGATTCTACCGCTGCACATTATGAGCCAGAGGTGTATCCAAGAATGGGCTGGGGACAGGTATTAGCGGAACGTTTAGAAGAACATCAAACTCTGATGGTGGTGAATGCAGCGCGATCAGGCCGTAGTTCTCGTGATTTCATTAATGGCCGCTGGCTTGACTATCTGGAGCCTATGGTTCGAAAAGGAGATTATCTGTTGATTCAATTTGGGCACAATGATGCCAAATGTAATGGCGCCGATATTAGCCGAGGAGCTATCGATGTTGCTAATTTGTGCACTTATCCTAATGATCAACAAGGACAATTACAGGCACCGGATGGAGCTGAAGAGTACTCTTTTCAATATTCACTACAACGCTATTTGACGTT
>NZ_JAVRBF010000173.1:0-1508 GCF_032436805.1 Streptomyces sp. P17
GTGGTGCGTTCCAGCCAGTAGCGGTGGCGGTCGAAGGCGTAGGTGGGCAGCTCGGGGGTGTCGGCGGTGGCCGGGATCAGGGTCGCCCAGTCGATGTCGGTGCCGGTGGTCCACAGCCGGGCCAGGGCCTCGGTGAGGGCGGTGGTCTCCTCCCGTCCGGTACGGGTCAACGCCACGCACACGCTGGTGTCGGTGGTCTCCTCGGGCAGGCAGTCGGTGACCATCGCGGTCAGCACCCCGCGCGGCCCGATCTCCGCGAAGGTACGCACCCCCGCCTCGGCAAGGGTGCGCACACCGTCGTGGAAGCGGACGGTGCCACGCACCTGACGTACCCAGTAGCCGGGATCGATCAGCTCGGCGGTGGTGGCGAAGCGGCCGGTGACGTTGGAGACCACCGGGATCGTGGGCGCGTGGTAGGTGACAGAGGCGGCGATCTGGCCGAACTCGGCCAGCATCGGCTCCATCCGGTGGGAGTGGAAGGCGTGCGAGACCCGCAGACCGCGCACACGCCGTCCCTGCTCCTCGAAGACGGCGGTGACCGCATCGACGGCGTCCTGGTCGCCGGAGACGACCACCGCAGCCGGCCCGTTCACCGCGGCGATCTCCACCCGGCCGGCCCACTCCCCCTGCCCGAGGAGGGCTTTCACCTCGCCCTCGCCGGCCCGCACGGAGGCCATCGCACCACCCTGGGGCAGTGCCTGCATCAGCCGTCCCCGCGCCGCCACCAGCCGGCAGGCATCCTCCAGCGACCACACCCCGGCCACATGGGCGGCCGCCAGCTCCCCCACCGAATGCCCGGCCAGATAGTCCGCCCGCACCCCGGCCGCCTCCACCGTCCGGAACAAAGCGACCTCGAACGCGAACAGGGCGGCCTGCGTGAACACCGTCCGGTCCAGCTGAGCTGCCGGCTCGTCCCTCTCACCGGCGAACATCACCTCACGCACCGACCCGCCCAGCAGCGGATCCAACTGCCCGCACACCTCATCCAGCACACGCGCGAACACCGGCGAGGCCTCATACAACTCCCGTCCCATCCCCGCCCGCTGAGCCCCCTGACCCGAGAACACAAACGCAGACTTGGAACGCCCGGCCACCGAGCCGACTACAACGCCTTCAGCCAACTCACCTTGTTCGGCGAAGGACTCCAGCGCAGTGAGCAGGCCTTCGCGGTCCTCGGCGAAGGCCACCAGCCGGTGCCTGAGCGCGGCACGCCCCAGCAACGCCCGCCCCACCACCACCGCTTCCGCCTTCTCCTCCCGCGCAAAGTCAGCCAGCGCCCGAGCCTGCGACACCAGCCCACCCGCACTGCCACCGCTGACCACCCACGGCACCACCGCACCCGAAACCACCGGCTCCACCACAGCCGCCCCCACCGCGGCCGGCTCCTCCAGCGGGGCCTCCTCCACGATGACGTGCGCGTTCGTCCCACTCACCCCGAACGACGACACACCCGCCCGCCGCACCCGCTCCCCACGCGGCCACGCCACCGCCTCCGTCAGCAACTCCAC
>NZ_JAVRBF010000316.1:0-479 GCF_032436805.1 Streptomyces sp. P17
GCAAGAAAACGCTTCATTCTTGGCTATCCACCTCGTTAACAAAATGACACCTCAATTGGTGATGCAGTCAATTGGGAATGGGTCGTAAATTGCTCCATAGAAAGTGGAAAGGATATTGTGATTGTTACTCGCGACGAGGACTTTGGCTCGATCTATAAGGATAAGTCATATCTCAATGACTGGTTGAAGCAAGAGTTTAGCCAGCGAGTAAGCCAAAAAAGAAAAATCCATCTTACAAATAAGCTCTCAGAAGGCTTAAAAATTGTACATGCGGCTGTGACTAAAGAAATGGAAGAGGCTGAGAATGAACTTATTGAAAATCTTATAATTGTCGATGAGGTGCATCGTGCAAGTTACCCTGGTGATGAGTAGCAATAGTGCATTTAACAAGCGCATGTTGCCGGATTGGTTTGCCGCTGCGCTTCAAACCAACCACAAATGCGAGCGTTAGTTGCTAGGGGAGGTGTAGTGATTCATTG
>NZ_JAVRBF010000317.1:0-478 GCF_032436805.1 Streptomyces sp. P17
GCGGTTAAGTCTGAGCGGCGGCTGGCAAGTTGTATCTGGTAACGAAAACCATAACAATGCTGACCATGCTGCTGGCTGTCCGACAGCGATTCGACACCTTGATATTTATGCACCATCAAGACATCGTCTGCCAACCCATCCACTTTTAGCCGAAAACGTAACCTTGCCATTGCTCTTTCCTTCCATCTACATCATCAATGTCGAAAAACCTTAAGCACAACACCGCCACCACTCGGTATTGTGCTTAAGGTTTTTAAAACAGGGCGCTCACCCCAAGGATATGAAATACAGATGAGCGCCCCACATTACTTAGCGTGATTACGCTTCAACTGGCTTACGCCAATCGTCAGAGCCTGACGTGCCTGCGTTCACATGATCCCATAGGATTTTGCGGTAAGACATAGAAACCGTCACGTTTTGAGTGAAATCAGAATTCGTTGGATCTTGGCAGTGTGGCATCTCACAATGAATATCAACA
>NZ_JAVRBF010000174.1:0-1501 GCF_032436805.1 Streptomyces sp. P17
CGCCGGTGGCCGGTGCGGCCGTCAGGGTGCGGTGTCGATGGAGAGCGTCAGGGTGTCGACGGCGGGTGGTGGACGGCTTCGAACAGGTCCTGGTAGGCGCCCTGCCAGGGCCAGTTGGCGGGCAGGTGGGCGGTCAGCTTGATCCTCGCGGTGCGGGCGAGTCGGGCGGGGACGTGGATCAGGTGGGCGCGGAGTGTGGCGGTGGTGGCCTTGGCGTGGAAGGCCGAGGCCAGGGCGCCGGCGGCCCGCAGCAGGTTGTGCGACATGGCCCACAGGGTCAGCCAGGCGGCGTTCGCCTGGAAGTTTCCCGAGGGCAGGTGGGCGAGCGCGGAGGACTTCCCGTCCGCGATCGCCTGTTCCACGACGGCGTGTTGCCGGTGGTGCAGTTCGGCCTGAAGCATGCCGAACGGGCTGTTGGTGAAGATGGGGTGGTAGCGCCAGGAGTCGAACAACTCGCCCTGCCCGGTGGCTGCTTGCGGGTTCAGGCGTCGCACCCGGCGCACGATCAGACGGGCGGTGACCTGCTCGGCCTTCTTGCGTCCGGTGAACGCGGTGTATTCGGTCTCGGCGACCTCGGCGTCGGAGACCATCTCGCCGGTGTCGGGATCCACGAACGCGTCGGGGTAGCGGATCGGAATCCAGGCGTCCTCGGCGATGCGGCCGATCGCGGCGGCGATGGAGGGATTCATGCCCGTGGTCAGGGAGAAGTGTGCGCCGGCTGTGCGGCAGGCGGCCACCACGTCGGCGGTGTAGAACTTGCTGTCCGCGCGCACCATCCGGATTCCGGTTCCGCCCGTCTCGCGGGCGATGTTCAGGGCCTCGGCGACGAAACTCTTCGCGCCGCGGACGTCGGCGGCCTTGCCGCGGCGCAGGCGGACCGCACCGATCACCGGCCGGGCGAGCGGGGTGGACAGGGTGGCCACGATCGGGTGCAGGGTGCGCTGCCCCTTCAGGCGCCCGTGCTCGGCGCCTTGCTTGGCCCGTCCGTAGACCCGGCGGTGGGTGGGGTCGATATCGATGAACATCAGCCGCCCGGCGCCGGGCAGCAGCGGGGTGCGGGCCGCGAGGCGGGCCAGGAACTCCCGGTGTACCCGGTGGAGTTGCCGGTTGTGGCCGTGGGTGAAGGAGCGCAGGAAGGTGCCCAGCGTGGACGGGGCGCGTATCCCGGCGAAGGCCCGGTCCATCGCGCCGTGCCGCAGCCGGTCGGCATCGTCGATGGAGTCGGCCCCCGAGCACATCGCGCCCAGCAGCGACATCACCTTGGCCGCTGGATGGGCGCCGCCGCTGTTGCCGGCCGCCTCGATGCGGACCTGGGCGGCCAGACCGGGCAGGCCGACCTGTTCGGCGAGCGCGACCAGCGGCAGCAGCCCCGCATCCGCGATCAGATTCGGCTCGTCGAAGAGTGCGGAGACATGGACGGCGGCATGGGAAGATTGCATCTCGGAAGAGCCTTGTCATCGTGCGTGCTGGAAGCCTCAAGAACTCCCATCATCGCAGGTCA
>NZ_JAVRBF010000318.1:0-475 GCF_032436805.1 Streptomyces sp. P17
CCGATGATTCCTAACTTGATGTCCTTAGCCATAATAAACTTAATCTCAAGATTCAATAATTCTTTTCATGTGAGCTGAGTAAACACTTACATCAAAATACTTTTCAGCTGTTTCACGAGCATTGGTTCTCATCGCGTATAAATCATTATTATTGATACTACTTATGAGAACATCTACCAAAGACCCAATGCTATCATCTTTGCAAATATAACCATTTATTCCATGTTTCAAATAAACACCCAAATCACTTGTCAAGTTGGCTATAACGGGTGTACCAACTGATAAACTCTCTACAAATTTCGTTGGAAAACCAGCCTGAACACTTCTTATATCTGGTCTTATTATGATTGAAAAGTCAGAATTCTTAACCAAATTGGCCGCTGATTCCGCACTAACTAAACCATGACATTTTATGATTTTATCTAGGTTATCTATTTTTACACTAGGAATATAATCCTTAAGCTTTTCTTCTGTA
>NZ_JAVRBF010000022.1:0-116112 GCF_032436805.1 Streptomyces sp. P17
GGGGGTGGTTCTCCTGTCGTGCCCTCTCAGGCTAACCCGACGAAGCGGGGCGTCTCACCCAAGGCTGACAGAGAGGGTTCTGCACCGCCTCACCGAACTCCAGAAGGCGATCGACGCAGGAGACGCCGCGTCGTTCGACATCAAGGCCCTCCAGGGGCACAGTGCCCGCTGGCGGCTCAGGGTCGGCGACTATCGCGTCGTCTACACCGTCGAGGAGGGTCAGTTGATCGTGTGGGTCCTGGCCGTTGGCAACCGTCGCGACAGCTACCGCCAAGTTCCGTAGGCCGGGGTGCAGATTGGTGCCGACTGTCCGCCGGGAGTTGCGGAGGCGTACGCCTGCCCGTTTGTCGAGATGTCCTGAATGTCGCCCATAAACGCAACCAAAACTGCAACCCACGCACACCGAAGAGCCGAGCCACAATTGCGGCTCGGCTCTTCGTTTCGCCTGGTCAGGCGGCTGCGGAGGATACGAGATTCGAACTCGTGAGGGGTTGCCCCCAACACGCTTTCCAAATGTACGTCCGGGGGTTCGGGGAGGGACGGGGGCGTTCTGACCTGCGACGGAGCGGTTCGCTGGACGGGCGGCGGACGGCGCTGGACGGGGGTGAATGCAACCAAAACTGCAACCAGAGGTGCACTTGTTCTGCCTGGCCAGAAGGGTTTGGTGTCGTGGGGATGCGGGTTGGCAGACCGGCTGCCCGCGTCCGTCTGTATCGGCCTGGCCTGGGAAAGACGGGGCAGGGAAGCCTGGGCGTGGCCGCGGGCAGCGGTGGTGAGGAGACGAGGCTACGCCACGCTCGACCGGGGCCACGGGCCAGAATCTCCGAGCCCCGGATCAATGTGCCAGCGGCACGTCACTGAGCACGTCGAAGCGAAGGGCCTCCTGCGGAATCGCTTGGCCGGTGACCAACAGGGCGCGAGCCTGATCGCGGACTGAGGCTGGGAGCCATGCGACCAGCTCCCGGGCCTTGGCCTCCGATGTGGGACGAGCCGGGCGCGGTGGCTGGATGACGAGCATGGCCCAGAGGCGTTCGGCCGGCCCTGCCGGGATACCGGCCCTCTCGGCCGTGGCGCAGGCCGTGGTGGCGATCTGGAGACCGGCGGCATCCAGGTCGCCGAGGTAGTCCAGACGTGTGACCGGGAAGGGCAACGCCGCAAGGGACTCCAGGGGCGCGGTGTTGCGGCCCTGGACCCAGGCGACGGCGGCCCAGGGTGGGACAGGGCGGGCACGCAGGACGCGGAGGAGCGTGCGGAAGGTGGCGTGGTTCTCGACGCAGACGACGGCGCTAGATTGGCCGATCTCCGAGGTGACCGGCTCCCAGACGAGAGGAGTCGGCAGCCGCTCGCAGCGCAACAGGTCGAAAGTCAGTCGGTCGGGCGCCCATAGGGTGCTTCCCCCGCGCGGAGGGTTGGCATCGAACGCCTTCTCGTCGAGGAGGAGTTCGTAGGCGCGTTCAGCGACGGAGACGACCGGGACCTTTCCGCCGTCGGTACGCCGCAGCCAGTCGTTGACGGCCAGGAGGAGCTGTCGCTGTGTCGCGGAGAGACGAAGCGTGGCTGCCCAGCCGGCGAGTTCACTGCGCAGGGGTACGCCGACCGGCAGCAGCTTGTCGGCGGGGCGGGTCGCCCCCAGCAGGGTTATGGCTTTGGGTAGGACCGTTCGTCCCCGGCGTACGGTCGTGGTCCGGCTCGCTGACCACAGTCCTTCCCGCTCCCCGCGCCTGATCGTGTCGTGGACGACTTCGGGCAGCGCGGACGCTTCGATCCCGGGGTTCTGCGCTCCAATAGCGGCGGCAAGGTCGTCGGCGTGGCGACGGCCCCCGCGCCCGTCAGGGTCAAGTGCGGCGATCAGATCGGTCAGGTTGACGGAACTCATTCTCCGAGCACCGCCCTGACGTCACGTTGTACGAGGACCAGGTCGGTCAACTCGTGGGATCCGTCGTCCACGACCACGACCTTCTCACCCGAGGACGGGCGGGAGCGCCGGCCGAGCATGATGGTGCGGTCGAACATCGACAGTGCCCCTTTGTCTTTGGGCGCCGCGGTGAACAGCAACTGCAGGCCGAGCTGGTCGGCGGCTCGTCGCATCGTCCGGACGAACTGGTCTGCGGATGCCTGGCCGAACGGGTTGTCCAGCCACAGCCAGCCGACCGAGGTGGTGTCCGAGAGAGCCCGGACTTTCGTCATCGTCGCGTACAGGAGGACGCCTGCGGTTACCCGTTGCCCACCGGAGAAGTTCTTCAGTTCGGCGACGTCGACGCGGTCGAGGGAGAGGTCGATGTGCGGTTTGAGCAGACGCACCCTGAAGGGCGCGTCGACCAGCGCCCGGGCGGCGGCGAACAGCAGCGACCGTGCGTCCGACCGGCCGGCGCCGGGTGTCAGGAGGGAGTGGACGACGCGAGCGACCCGGTCGATGGCGACGGATTCGTCGGCTGGAATCTTTTCGTGCTCGATGACGACGAAGCGTCGCTGGGACCACTCGCCCAGTCCGTCCGGGAGCCGTGACTGGTTCTGGTAGGCGCGTAGCCGGTCGAGCGCCCGCGACGCCTGCACGTGCAGCATGACCGCGCAGGTGTGGACGTCGCGGTCATGTCGGTCCAGGTCGTCCCGCAGCGAAACAGCTCGCTGTTCGAGCTCGCCCGCGATGCGTTCCGACTCCGCGGGAAGCTGCTCGTCGCCGCGCAACCGTGAGATCAGGTCGATGACGCGGGAATCCTCCGCGGCCTCGACCTTGCGCGCCTGTGAGCTGTTGGCGTGTGCGCGGACTGTGCTGGCCTCCCTCTGCCGGGCCTGCTCGCTGTCCGTCAGGTGCTTCCGTGACTCGCGGACGCGTTCGGAGACGGCCGAGATCCGGGTGGTGAGGGCGGCGATGTCATCCGCACGGCGACCGGTCAGTGCCGGGTCGGCGAGATAGCGCAGCCCGCTCACGCTTGCCTCGACCAGCTGGGCTGACTGGCGCGCCGCCGTCACAGCGGTCTCCGCGTTTCGGGCGAGTTGTTCCTCGGAGCGCTGGGTGAGCAGCGACTGGGACGCCAGTTCGTCGAGCTGGTCGGCGAACCCATCGGCTTCGTCCCCCTCGGCGACCAGATCCGCCGACGGAAACCCCTCGATGTCAGGGGAGGATCGGTCTGCCCGGTCCTCGGCCTGCCGCTGGAATTCCCGCTTGGCCGTATCAGCGGCCTGCCATGCCTTCGCGTACTCCTCGCGCGCTTCCGCCTCGCGAGCCTCGGCCTGACGGGTGGCGGTGCCGAGCGCGACAGGATGCCGCGCGTCATCGGTGCCGGCGAACCGCTCGGCCAGACGCCGCAGGTCGATGTCGGCGTCCAGTTTCGCGTCCAGGTCCGCGAGGTGTTGCCTGGTGTCAGTGATCCGCTGGCGCAGTTCAGGGTCGACCGCGGCATCTTCCAGGGCCGATGTGACGCTCTTCAGCCGCGCTCGGATGGTGGGCGCGTCATCGGTGGGGACAGGGCCGTCGATGGTGGCGGACAGCCCTGCGCTGCGTAGTTCGTCGGCCGCGTCGTCCCGGCGGCCTGCGAGGGTGCGTACAAGGTCGCGTGCCCGGTCGACAGCGACGGCGAGGGCAGGCATCTCCTCGCCGAGCTGGTTGACGCGGCGGCGGTGCTCGGCCTCGGCCGTGCGCAGCCCCGGCAGCTTCTCACGGGCGCTGGAGAGGGCGTCTGCAGCGCTGATCACAGGGATGAGGAGCCGCCGCATCTCGGTCGCGCGGTCGATGACTTCTTGCGCGGCAGCTCGCGCGGCCTCGTGCTCCTGCTTGAGCCGGGCGAGGTCCTGGAGCGCGTCCGCCGCGGCTTGTTCATCGCTACGGGCTGCTTCCACCCGTTCCTGAGCGGACCGGATCTTCTCCTGGACATCGGTACGCGGATCCCCAGGGAAGTCCTTCCAGAACTGGGTCAGGGCCGCGAGGGCGCCGCGGGCGTCGGTGGCACGCTGACCAGCTTCCTGGAGGCGAAGAGTCGCTGAGGTCAGCGCGCTCTCGGCGGCGGTGAGCATGTCACCCGCCGCCTCCCGGTCGTAGGTACCCGGGTGGGGGAGCAGGACTCGGGCGAGTGTTCCGTCGGAGTGGTCGGCCGCACTCGGTGATATGGCGGTCTCTGGGTCAAGGACGGCACCGACCCAGACCGCCGTGTCGGTGTCGAGATCACCGATGGCGTCGAGGGCACGATGGAAGTGGTTGGGGTGGGAGACCACCACGCCGGACGCGATGTCGGGACGTGCCGTCGCGAAGGATCGGGCGGCTTGAGAGGTCATCGTGTCTGCCAGCCACCGCCATCCCGGCCAGGCCGGCACATCGGCGTCCTGGCAGCGCCGGACGGCCTCTTCGACCAGCACGGATGCCGGAAGCAGACCGTCGGCGCCGACCGCGTCGAGGGTACGCCGGGCCTCAGCGGCCACGGTACGTGCCTCGTCGGCGTCCCGGTCAGCCGTCTCGGCGCGTTGGCTCAGCGCATCCGTGAGTGCTGTGCGGGCGGTCCACAGCTCGATGCCGCTGTCACCGACGGCGTCTCGTATACGTTCGTCATCCTCCAGCGCGCGGACCCTGTGGTTCACCTGCCGTAGCTGCCGCTCTGCGCTCTCCACGTCGTGCCGGGCGGCGACGATCGCGTTCTGGGCCTTCGACACGGCCTTCCGCTGGGCATCAGCCTGTTTGTCGACGGATTTGAGCGCTCCGCCAGCAGCCTCGCGGCCCCTCAGCGCCGAAGCGGCTTTCTCCGCCCACTCGGCTTCCACTGCTGCCGGATCGGCACCCTCACGGAGCAGGTCGACGGTGACCGCCTCGGAGAGGATCCTTTCGGACTCGGTGATCTGATCACTGACGTGCCGGATCTGCTCGGCGGCGGTCGCGTGTGCCGCCACGGCCTTCTGGCGTTGGTCCTGGGCTGTCGCCAGGGAAGTGAGGGCCTGTTCCCGTCGCTCCTCGGCGGCACGGAGGTCGGCGGCGGCACGGTCGCGTTGGTCGGTGAGGAGCCGGGCGAGGGCATGCAGGTGCTGCTGTTCCTCCTTACGAAGGTCCGCGGTCTGCTTCTCGGCAGCCTCAAGGCGGGCCGTGAGCCCGGCCAGCTGAGTCTTGGCCGTGCTGGCGTCGAGTACATCCTGGACGAGTCGCCAGGCGGCCAGTTCGCGAACTGCCCGGTCGCGGACCGCGCGGCGCTTGTCGGCGAGGGCTGCGGCGGCGTTGGCCCTGAGTTCGGCCCCTCTCAGCCGCATCCGCAACCGGTGCGCCTGCGCCCTGCGTGCGGTCGCGCCCGCCTCCCGGCGCAGGCGTTCGTGCTCCTCATGTTTCTCGCCGGCACTGGCGTCCTCGGCGGCCAGTTCGGCGAGCGTCGCCTCGGAGTCGGCCACAACAGTTGCGGCGTTCGCCTCGGCGGTGGCCACCGCCCGTCGGTGAGTAGCGACCTGATCATGGGCGATGGCGAGGCGGAGCAACGGTTCGGTGAGGCTCTCCCACAGGGCGAGTTCGTCGGACCATCGGGGGCGGGCGGTGGCGTTCGCCCGCAGGACTTCGATGCTCTTGCTGATCTGCTCGACGGTCGTGGTCGGGGTGGTCGCGCCGATGAGCCAACGTACGCAGGCGTCGGAGTCAGGAAACCGCATCACATGGTCGACGCCGCCTTCGGAGGCGTTCATCTCGGACTGGAACCGCAACTGCTCCACATCGACTCCAGCGGCGGCCAGCCAGTCACCCCAGGCCCGTTGGTGGTCCGAGGGGCGATGCGGCGGTAGCGCGCCGCCGTTGGGCAGCATCCCGCGCACCGCCTCCACGAACTGCGCATGGGTCGCGCGTCGGCCGACGCTGGTACGGAACGGCAGGTCTTCGATGGTCGGCCCCGAGCCGTAGGTCACCCATCCGTAGAAGTCGCGCTGCAGTTTGCGTGGGTTGTCGAGGTCCTGAGTGCCGCCGTCTGCCCAGTCGGCGACCATGCCCATGACGATGCGCTGGAGTTCGCCGTCCACGACTCGGGTGGCCTGCTCGACCACGTGACAGACATCGCCCGAGCGCACCAGCTTCGCCAGGGACCGGTCGGATTCACCCCGGATGAAGTCCCGCGTGTGCGGCAGGTACAGCCCGAAACGCAGAGCTGTGATCGTCGTCTTTCCCGTGCCGTTGTCGGCCCACAGCGCGGCGTGTCCGGTGGGCTCAAAGGGATCGGACCAGTTGATGCTGAGCCCCTCCAGCCGTGACTCGGGGAAGCCCGCGCCTACCAGGTAGGTGCGCTCGAGGCGCCAGCCCGTCTGCATCACTCCTCCCTCTCGCCGAAGGGTGTGTGGGCGGACTGACCCTGGCTGTCCCGTCGGTGCCCTTCCGGCACCTGCGAACCGGTGATCGTCTGCCACACGAGAGGGCCGCCGGCGGTCGCGACATGAGCGCGGAACCGGTCCGTGGACCGCCACACCTTCAGCTCAGCTCGGGGCGGCGGAACCGTCCTGTCGACCAAGACCAGTCCGAAGGACGCCAGCATCACCAGCACGTCCTCGCACATCCGCACCGTGCAGTCCCGCTTCAAGCGGCCACTCGATGTCAGAGCGACCTGTTTACGGTTGGTGGCGTACTCGCGCCACGCCTCGCCGAGCCCGCCGTCGAGCGTGATTTCCTCCGCCTCGATGGCCGTCGCGTGTTCCCGTACAAGACGGTCGACATCCAGGGCCGTGACGCGCCGCGTACCCGGCTCACGCACCGCACGTGCAGTCGGATAGCACCAGGCCGTCGCTCCGCCGAGGGCCAGCCCGTACACCAGGCGATCAGCCGTTCCCCGGATACGAAGCCAGGTGCTGACGTCCGTGACCGCCAGCGGCGAGGTGGGTTCGGCGATCAGCACGAGCCCTGCTGAGCGATCAGCGGTCAGTACCCGCAGGCCGAGGCCGTCGGCTGTTTCGTCGAAGGCGGTGCGCAGGTCAGGGTCGGTGTGGAAGCGGTCCAGCAGTCGGCTGTAGCCGTCATGGCGGGCTGGGGACACGGTGGGGTCGAGGCCGTACCTGAGGAGGAGGCCGACATCCCGCGCGTCGTCACGTGCCGTCATCTTCGTCCCCTTTCCGACAGACGAGCAGATCGGGAACGTCCAGGTCGGAGAGCACTCCCCGTATCCCGTCGTCCAGCGCCCACCACTCGTCCGAAGTATCGGGTCGGCCGTCGGGCCGCCAGAGCATCATCGCGTCGAGCGCGAGCAGCAGCCGCATTCTGCGACGGGCGGTCTCACGTGAACCCCCGACGACGGCGACCAACCCGTCGACGACGGCGGACGGCTCGTCGGCGGCGAACAGCCTGTCGGCGTCGGCCAGCAAGTCGGTCAGCCGCGCCTTGGCTCCTGGCATGACCCTGTGGGCACGCAGCACGTGGGCCACATCGTGGAACTGCTCCGGGAACTGCTCGTACACCCCATCAGCGTCTTCGAGCGGTTCCTCCGCAATGGGCGCAGCTTCCGGGGTCGGCACTTGCTGCGGCGGCACGGCAAGTCGGTTCGCGAGCGTCGCGACATCCAACAGCACCCGTGGAGCCGGCGGAGACAGCTCAGCGCCGCGGGGCAACGGCAGGCCGCCCAGAAGCGCCGTCAGCACGTCCGCAGTCGGGTCGATCTCGCTCACGGGCACAGCACTGAACGCCTGCGCGGCCTGGGCCTCACGCCAGCGCGGAGCGGCCCCGATCACATCGGTCTGCAGCGCGGCCAGGGTCTCCACCGCGTCACCGAGCCGCGACGCGGCCACGGACAACTGCCGGACCGCCACTGGGTCTTGTTCCTCGGAGGCGTCCGCCCGCAAGTTCTCCAGGTGCCGCAACAACGTCCCGTCGACGTTGATGCGCCGCTCCAGATGCGCAGCCGCGGCTATGAGCTCAGGCCGCAGGACCCGCAGGTAGTCGACACGGGTCACATCACGTTCTGCCTCGGCGATCATGCGCCGGACGTTCGCCGCGTAGGTTCGCGACAGCGTCAGGGCGTCCTCCGCCGAGTCGATCGCCGCGTCCAGACGCCCGCTCTCGGCCTGCGCCCGCATGACCGCGATCACCGCCTCGTGCTCGTCCTCCAGCGACCGGTTGGTCGCGATGAGCAGCAGGGTCACGGCGGTGTTGTCAGCGTTGACGTCCAGGGTGCGCCCGTCGGCGGCCAGCGTCTCGTACAGCACACGTACCTGAAGGGGAACCGGCTGCCAGCTGGAGTCGGGATCCGCGTACTCAACGGTGAAGTACGGGGTCGGCTCGTCGTGGCGCAGGAGGTGGTCGAGGAGGTGCCGGGCGACGTGTTCGTGTTCCTCAGCAGGGCGGCGCGGGGCCATGCTCCCGGCCACGCGGGCCATGTCGGCGAGCACCTCGTCACGGGGGGCGCCGAGAGTGCCCTCCAGCCCTGAGGACAGCGCGATCGTGTCCACGCACGACTGGATCAAGGCGACGAAATCGTACGCCTGCCACCGCACACTCGATGGGTTCCTCGCCCGGTTCAGGTGCACCTCGAAAATCGGCGAGAGATGCGCAAGTGTTCGACGGCGGCGCGCGGCAGTGCTCGTCAGCGGAGAACCGGTGCTCTTCACGCGCACCTCCTCAGCCGGTCGGGCTACGCCGTCGACTCCCTGATGCCAATGAGTATGTCCAGCCGCCGACACCACGACTCCTCCAGCGTGCAGGACTCCCAGCCTGGCAGGTGCAGAGCAAACGAAAAGAGCTTTTCCGACTATATGCAGCACCGTGCGCCTTACCGCCGAAGACTGGCTTTACCCAGTTTTCCGGCGAAAGGAAGCATCGTGGAAGCCAAATCGGATCGCGCGGTCACGAACAGCGCCCGAGTCTGCAAGGAACAGTCCGGTACCGGTGCGCCGAAGGCGTTGACCCCGGCGCCAGAGCGGGCCGCGTCCATGCTGCGGGCGCATGACGCATGGGCTCTGCCGGTCGAGGTCCTGGGAGAGGCGCTGGGCGCGACGTTCTTCCAGAAGGAGTTGATCGACGACCAGCAGGCATGGCTCATCGCCCTACGCGGCCGGATCGTGGTCGCCACGGTCCCCGGACTGTCTGAGGAAGCGAAGAAGCACCACATCCGGCGGCTCTTCTCCGAGTACATCAGTCATGGCTGGGCCGCCATCACGGTGGACGCCGAGGAAGAGGTGACCTTCGCCGAGACTTTCCTGGAGGAGGTCGACCCGGCCGAGACCTTCTTGGGTGAGGTCGACCCGGAGCACGGTCCTGCAGACGATCCGCCCGACGTGGGCGCGAAGCAGAACATGGACGTGCGCGACCTCTACGAAGGATCCGCCTACGCGCCACTGCATGGCTGGCGCAGCGACGAGGAGGTGATCACGGCACTGCGCACGCTGATCACCGATGCACTCGCCGGCACGGCCGAGGACATGCCGGAGGAGGTCTACCCGCTTCCCGAGGGCGTCGGAGCCATGGTCGCGATCGGCTACGACGAGCAGGGAGCGCTGCATCCTCTGGTCTGGGTCCGCACTGACATCCCCAGCGGGTTGCGAGCGGACCTGTGGGGGTACTGCGCCGCGCTGTCCGCCAGCCTCGACCGCGTGGATGTTGAACCCGACGAGAACGGGATCTTCTACGTGGGAATGGAACGCTCGCCGGTGACCGGCCCGGGCGTAGCGCTGCTCGCGGCGGCCATGGTGCAGCGGATGGGCCGGCGCCCTGAGGACTGCGCCTTCCCCCTCCTCGATCCCCCCGCTCAGGCAGAGGAGGCACCGCCGCTGGCTGCGTGAGGGGGGAGAACCGCCGCCCCGACGGCCAGAGGGCGGTCCGCCTTCCAGGCCGTCTGGGGCCGGAAGCTTCCTGCTGCCGGGAAGCTTGGTTGCGGACTCGTTGGGCGTGCCGTTTGGCGAGGCCGACGGCTCGTGCGGCGGCGAACTCCTCGCGCTGCTGCCTCTTCGCCGCCCGCGTGCCCGAGGCGGTCATGCGGGCGGCGACCTGCCGGGGCCTGGTTTGGACAGGCCCCGGTCGGCGTGCTTGTCAGGGGCGGCGTCAGGAGTGCCCGTCGTGCTTGACGCGGGCTGCGAGTGCGGCAGCCTGCTGCACGCATTCTTTGGCGTCTCTGGCGACCTCGGATCCGCTGAAACGGACGATGCGCCAACCGTCGAGTTCGAGTTCGCGCTGTCTGGCCCTGTCGCGGGTGAAAGCTTCCGGGCTGGAGTGCCAGGAGTAGCCGTCGAGTTCGATGCCGATCTTCTGGTCGGGTAGGGCGAAGTCGATCCGGTACCGGCCGCCGAAGACGGGATGCTGCGACTTCAGGCCGCTCAACTCTGGGGGAGTCATGCGCAGGTAGGCGCGCCAGAACGCTTCCTCGATGGGCGACTCGAGACTGGGAAAGAGGTCCACGACCTGCTTGAGGGCTGCTTGGGGTGTCGCGGCAGTGATTGTGCTGGTGGCGCAGGAGAATGCGAACCAGAGATCGTTGGTGGGGCCGTCAGGGATACCCAAGCCGTGACCGGACAGGTCTTCGTAGGTGTGTGGCAGTTCGGGGGCCGCGACAACGACGGGCTTGCCGCGGCCTTTGGCGTAACCGATCTCGACGAGCGTGCCGTAGGCGGTGGGGTCGTCGAGCCAGGCAAAGATGATGTCGGCGACATCGATGGCCGCAAGGCAGAGTTCCCGGATCTTGGGTCGCTGCGGAAGGTTGCCGTAGGTGTAGCAAGCCAAGCAGCCGTCCATGCCGCAACCGTGCGTGCTGGGACCATGGCCGCACCTGTGGTCGTCGCCGATGAAGTAGGGGCCGACGTAGTCGAAGGTGTCGAGGACACCTCGCTTCATAACGGGCCACGGCTCGGAGGGGTTGTCGTCGGTGACTTCCCAGGCGTAGCGGAGTTCCCAGCCGAGCAGTTCATGGCGCCAGTCATGGGGGCCGATCTTTCCTGCGAGGTAAATGGACGGCACTGGGCCTCCGGGTGGTTTCAGATGATCTGGTGTGATGACGGTACGACCGGGATGGTTCGCCCGTCTGGAGGTTTGATCAGAAGGGCGGTTCGTCGGTGGCTGCGTCAAGGCCCCTTGGATCGGTCCCCCGGGTCCGGGGCACCGGCGTTTGGCCCGCAGCCCGGTGCTGCGATGTCGCCGACGGCTCGTCTCAAGCAAGCCCGACCTTGAGGAGCAGAGGAGACGTCGAGGCGTGGTGCACTCTGGCAGGCGGCCCTATACGGCGTGCGTGATGCAGGTGGTAGGACCTGTCCAGAGAGGATTCGCATGCCGGTGCGGTAGGAGTGCGACAAAATAGGCTGGTCACCTTCAACCTGCAAGGGAACGCTGCATGACCTCGAACTCGACGTCCCGACACCAGGGGCGCCTCGAACTCACCTGGACCGACAAAGACAAGACGCTGCTGTCGACCGGAGACGGCAGGTACGACTACACGTTCGTCGACCCGTCGGACTACCGGGTCTCCGAGGTCCGGCTCCTCCACGAGGTTGATCGAGTCGAGGCACCGACACCCGAAGGCCGTCCGGCAGACTTGCCGGCGCCGACCCACGACAACCTCCTCATCACCGGCGATGCGATGCACGTACTCGACGCGCTCGCCAAGATTCCGGCATACGCCGAGAAGTACCTAGGTCGGGTCAAGCTGGTCTATATCGACCCGCCCTTCAATACTGGTCAGGCGTTCACGCACTACGAAGACAACATCGAGCACTCAATCTGGCTTACCCTCCTGCGGGACCGGATCCGCCAGATCAGGCCATTGCTGGCCGACGATGGGTCGGTGTGGGTGCACCTCGACCACGTCGAGTCGCATAGGTGCCGCGTTGTTCTGGACGAAGAGCTGGGAGAGCGAAACTTCGTCGCCGAGGTCGCCTGGCAGAAGGCGGACTCGCCCCGGAACGACTCCAAACTGCTTTCGACTTCCCAGGACACGATCCTGGTCTATCGGAAGTCCGAGTCCTGGGCCCCAAACAGAATGCCCAGGCTCGCCGCGTCGAACACGAGCCGCTACCAGTCGCGTGACGGGGATCCCGTGCCGTGGCGCGACGGAGACGCAACTGCAGCCAACGCTGCTACGCACCAATCGATGGTGTATGCCGAACCGCAAGGCCATCGAGTCGGTGATTCTCCGCACGTCCGACCACTACGACGTGCAGGAGAAGAGTGAGCCATACGAGTGCATCGTGGACTCGGCCACCGGCGTGGGAAAGACCTACGTCATGGCCGGACTGATGGAGTACCTGGCCGGAGCTGCGACCCCGGTACGCAACTTCCTGCTGTTGGCGCCCGGACGGACAATTCGGGACAAGTCGATCCTCAACTTCACCGCCGGCAACCCGAAGTCGCTGCGGCATATGCTGCGATCCGCCCCGTACGTCGTCACGGCCGACAACTTCAACGCGCAGTCCACCCGAGTCGCGATCGATGATCCGACGGTCACGAAGCTGTACATTTTTACGGTTCAGGCCCTGACGTCAGCTACAGGCGAGGGGCGTACTACACACGTGCCCCTGGAAAACTTGGGCATGTCCTTCTTCGACCACCTCGCGCGGCTCGATGACCTCGTCATTCTGGCGGACGAGCACCACTGCTACCGAGGACCGGCGTTCTCTCGAACCATCCGGGACTTGAAGCCCGAACTCGTAGTCGGTATGACTGCCACGCCCGTGAGAGCGGACGAGTCCCTCGTTGCATTCCGTTACCCGCTGGCCGCCGCTATCGCGGACAAGCTCGTGAAGACCCCCGTGATGGTGGCTCGCCGTGACGACCGCTCTGACGTCGAGACGAAGCTGCTCGACGGCGTTAATCTGCTGCGTTACAAGGGCCAAGCCGTCGACGCCTACTGTGACGAGAATGGTCTGCCCCGGGTGAACCCGGTAATGCTGGTCATCGCCCGGAACATTGAGGAGGCCGAAGAATTCCAGGCTGTCCTCGACTCGGGAAGCTTTGATGGGGGTGCGTGGGTTGGAAAGACGCTCCTGATTCACTCGAAGTTGACCGGCGATACAAAAGAGCAGGCTCTGGCCGATCTCCAAGCCGTCGAGAACCCTGACTCGCCGGTCCGCATCATCATCAGCGTCGGAATGCTGAAGGAAGGCTGGGACGTCAAGAGCGTCTACGTGATCGCCTCCATGCGGGCATCGGTCTCGGAAGTCATGACCGAACAGACCCTCGGCCGCGGGATGCGGCTTCCATTCAGCAAGTACGCGGATGTCGAGATCCTCGACACGCTCGAAATCCTGGCCCACGAGAAGTACAGCGAGCTACTGGAGAAGCGGAAGGTCCTCAACGAGGCTTTCATCGACTACGCCACATACGCAGAAGTACGGCGACTGGCCGATGGCAGCTCCGTGGTCCGCCAGAAGACGGTCGAGAGTGACGGGGAGGTCATCGGCCTTCCCGGAGGTGGTCTCCCTCAGGCCGGCGATACCAGCCGGCCTGAGGGAGACAACATCAGCCAGAGCGGTGCGTCGGCTACTGGGCAGGGATTGACCTCGGGAGTCACTCCAGGAGTCCCCGCGCCGGCTGCCCCCGATGGGCGCGGGGTTGTGGACGTGGAAACCCGTACGCGCGAGGCAGCGGAGGCCGCCAAGAAGACCTCCACAGTGGTCCACTACGACCCACTGCCTGATCGAGAACCTATCCTGATCCCTAAGCTGATCTCGGTGCCGCAGTTCGTCCAGGTCAGCCTCAACGAAATCGTCGAGTACGGCCCGTTTGAGCGGCTCGGCCGCACCCTCACCGCCGACTATTCCGATGAGTTGAAGCGGACGAAGATCGTCGCCAGTCACGACGGCCGCAAGGTCACGACGGCGACCGAGACAGCCAACGACAAAATAGTCTCCGCGTTGCCGCTCGACATCCCACTCTCGGTTACGCGGGAGGCGCTCGTCCGCCGAGTCATGGCCGTCAAGGGCGTGCCGAACCGTGCATTGGAGCTTGGAGCTGCCCAACGCATCGTCGATCGCCTCATTGAGGCGATGGGGGAAAAGGCAGCCGACCATCTCTCTGCCTTCGTCGACCGGTGTGGCCAGCGTCTCGCCACTGAGGTAGCCAAAACCCTCCGAGACGTAACCCAGGCCCAGGTCACCTATGACGACGACGTGCAGCTCGTCGCACTCACCAAGACTCGCGAGACGCGCAAGCGCCAGGTGGCCGGCCACGCCGATGGTTCGTTCGACAAGGCGATCGCCTTCAATGGCTGGAGCAAGAACCTCTACAGCCACGCCTGGTTTGACACCTCGCCGGAGTTCAAGGCGGCCAACGCTATCGACAGCGGCAAGAACGTGGTCGTGTGGGCGCGTCTGCACATCAACGATGTGCCCATCAAATGGACCTCGGAGGGGCGAGAGTACAACCCTGACTTCGTCGTCATCGAAAAGGTGGACGGTCAGCGCATCGGCTGGCTGGTTGAGACGAAGGCAGACAAAGACATGACCTCTGCCGAGGTGGTTGCCAAGCGCAAGGCAGCCCGGAGGTGGGCCAACACCGCAAACTCCTCACCAGACGTCGACATCACCTGGAAGTACCTCCTTGTGGGCGAGCAGGACGTCGAGGACGCTCAAGGGTCCTGGGAGTTCCTGAAGGGCTTCGGCCAGTAGGTTGAACGCCGTGAAGCCGGGCGACGGACACTCGTCGCCCGGCTTCGTAACGCCACGGCTCCCCACTACGCGTAGTCGTCCCCGTACTTTCCGGGATTCCTGGCCCTATCCACAGCCTGTGCACGAGCATCGGCGAACGCCGTGATCACAGCCTCGCGGTCCGTGCCGCGGACCTGGGCCTCGACCTCCTGGCCAGATCGGCGGGTGGTGTGCCAGCGCACCGGTAGATCCGTGTAGAGATCGGTTTCGAACTCCCAGGCTGGCGTGGACCATTGCTCGTCGCGGCCGATGTTGAGCCGTTCGCCGCCGGGCAGGAACACGGCGTGGGCATGGTGGACAACCCGGCGGTCCGGCATGCGGTCGCGGATAGCTTGCACGCCGCCAGGGCCCTCGTGCTCCCACTGCGGCCGGTCCCACTTCTCCACATGCGCAGGCTTGCCAGGATGATCGGCGCCCCACTGGGAGACCACGGCCTGGGCATGCTCGTTGTGCAGGAACGGAACATACCGCTCGCCGAGACAGGCCACGTACACATCCGGCCCTGCTGGTACGGGGCCCTGACTCAAACCCGGCACGGGACCTCCAGGTGTCGCCGGGAACTGGTGCGGTGTTGAGCCCCAGATCAGGGCGCCGACCTTCGCTGCCGTCTGCTGGAGCACCTTGCCGGTGAGGTGCTGGTAGCGGCGACGCATCCGGGCGGACTTGCCGGGCTCCCAGCCCATGATCCTGTCGACGACCGCTTCGGGGACGCCGAGGATGAGCAGCACCGTGGCGGCGGTGTGCCGGGCGTCGTGGAGGCGCCCGTCGCGAACGTTCGCCGCCTTCAACAGGTCCTTCCACCGGTGGAAGTCGGTGTTGGGGTTGAGCGGCTCGCCGATCGGAGAGGTGAACACGTACCCCTTCTCCACCCACAGGTCCCGGGCGAGAGTGCGCTCGCGGTCCTGTTCCTCCTTGTGCTGCCGCAGCAGCTTGAGCAACTCTTCGGGCATGCCGATCGGGCGCTTGCCGGCGCGGGTCTTGGTGTCCTTCGTCTCGCGACGGATGCTGATCTTCTGCGGACAATAGCCGGGCTTGCGCCCGCACTTGTCGCCGCAGCCGTGCTTGTAGCGGGGCCGCAGGCGCCCTCGGCGTACGAGGATCACGCCGTTCTCGAAGTCGACGTCCCCCCACTGCAACCCGAGGGCCTCGCCCTGGCGCAGGCCGAGGGCGAGGGCGATGACCCAGCGGGCGGTGTTGCGGTGCTTGCCCGCTTCGAGGAGGAGGCGCTGGACCTCCTCGATCGTGTACGGCTCGACCTCCTCCTCTTCGAGCTTGGGGGCCTTGGCGATGGAGGCCGGGTTGATGGCGAGATGGCGGCGGCGTACGGCCTCGTTTAGTGCCGTGCGGACCGTGCGGTGCGCCTGGTGGGCGGTGCCGGCGGAGCTGCCGTTCGCCTGCATCTTCCGGTAGAAGCGCTCCAGGTGTTCCGGCTCCAGCTTCTCCAGGCGGTGGGCGCCCAGGCCGGGGATGAGGTGGTGGTAGACCGCCACGCGGTAGCCGTCGATGGTGTTCTCGCCGACGCTGGGCGCGGCGATGTTCTCCACCCAGTGGGTCAGCCACGTCGCGACGGTCCAGGTCTGGCCCGCCTTGGCGACACCGGTGGAGTCGCGCTGCTTCTCCAGTTCGCGCACGAGTTTGGTGACCTCGGGGCGCGTCTTGCGGCTGACGTGGCGCCGGTCCGGGGTGCCGTCGTCCTTGACGCCGACGGTGACATAGCCGTGCCAGCGACCGTCCTTCCCGAGGAAGATCGAGGAGGCGCCGTTGGGCTGGCGGGACGTGCTGGGCTTCTTGGCCTTTGCCATGCGCGCCCGCCTCAGGCCGCAGCGTCGAAGTCCGAGGCCCGAAAGCGTCGGGCTAGGAACTCACCGACCGCCTCAGCAGGTATGCGGCGCAGGCTGCCGATCTTGACGGAGGCGATCTCGCCGGAGGAGACGTACTCGTACAGCTTGGTGCGGCCGATGCCGATCCGGCGGGCGGCCTCGGCGACAGTGAGGGCGACCAGGGTTGCGTCGCCGGCGGATCGCCGCTCGGCCATCAGGGCGCGCAGGGCGTCTTCGGGGACGTCCAGGAGCTGGGCTATCTGGGAAATGGGCAGGGCGGGCTGCGACAAGGGATACTCCTCCCCCGGCATCGCGGCGTCGCGGGAGCGGCAACTCCCGTCGGCCTGGCCGGTGGCGTCGTTCAGGGATGGATGGGTGATCGTCGGCGACAGGGGCCGCCGCGCTTATGGGGTTCTCGGCGTTCGTAGCGCCGGTGGGGCAACGGCCGGCTACTCGTCGGCGGGCGGCTGCTCCTGGTTTCGCAGGTGTGCCTTGGAAGGGTGCAGGCTTCTCATCGCGGCTCGTTCTTCGAGCCGGAGGAGTTCGTCGACCTGTCCTCTCTGCTCGGGGCCCTTGTCCCCGTAGGCGTCGAGTTCGATCTGGATCTCGTGCAGGTGCATCTGGTTCCGGTCGATCGCCGCTCGCAGTTGGCGGTACTCCAGCGTCATCTGGACGTACGTCTGGGCGAGCTGGCGGATGCGGGGCGTGGCGAGCTCTCCTGGCGGTCCAGTCAGGTCCTGCATGGTGATGTCGAAGACCTTGCAGAAGCCGAGTGCCTCGTCGAGGTTGACCCTGCGACGGGGTTTGCCGCTCTCGATGCGCCAGATCGCCGACTGGTTGATCGGATGGCCGGCAGCGGCCATCTCCTCGGCGAGCTTCACCGTGCTCCAACCGCGGACCTCGCGCTCCAGCTTGATGCGTGCGGCGGCGTGATCCTCCGGCATCGGACGACCCGGGCCGGCGCGCTCCACACCTTCCTCACCGCTCATTCGCACCTCCCTTCACACGACATCCGGGTCCACTGGGGCGAGCGTCCACAACTAAACATCATTGCGGAATGAAATGCAAGGCGTTGCGCTTCCGAAAATTTCAGCTATGGTCGTAGTCCGCCGTACAGCGGTGGACGCATCCGCACACGCAAGCGGCCCCGGTGCTACGAACACCGGGGCCGAGGTAGAGGCTCCACCGCACAACCATCCATCCCTGAACGATCGAAACCGGCACCGGCCGGGGTTGCCGCCCCATAGTGGCCTGCCGGGTGAGGAGCTCTATGCCTCAGGGTACGACCCTGCCGCCCGAGATGCCATCCCGCTTCGACGAGGCCCCCGCGCCGATGGAGCCTCCGTACAACGTGGACGCCGAGCGCGCGGTCCTCGGCGCCTGCATGCACAAATCCGACATCATCGACGCGGTCCGGCCCATCCTGGGCGAGGACGCCTTCTATCGCCCCGCGCACGAGACGATCTGGCGCGCGCTCCTCGCCCAGCGCCGCGAGGACAGGCCGACCGATCCGATCGTCCTCACCGAACTGCTCCAGCAGCAAGGGGACCTGCAGCGCGTCGGTGGCCGTCCTTACCTGCACCAACTCGCCGACGTGCACTACGGCACCGGCGGCGCGGAGCAGCATGCGGAGATCATCCGAGAGAAGGCCAACCTCCGCCGCCTGCTCGCCTCCGCGATCCGCACTGTCCAGCGCGCCCAGGAGCCGGGCGCCGACCCCGAGGCGATCCGCAGCGAGGTCGAAGCGGAGATGCGGGCCGAGCGCGAGCGCGCCCTCGCCTCGGGCCAGGGCCGGCTGAACCGCTTCGCCACCGACGGGTGGTCCTTCGTCAAAGAGTCCGGCGCGGACGCTGAGCCCCTGTGGGGCACCCGTGAGAAGACCGTCTGGGCGCCGGGCGAGAGCCTGATGATCGTGGGTGCACCCGGTGTCGGCAAGACCACCCTGGCCCACCAGGTGATCTTCGCCCGCCTCGGCCTGTCGGAGACGGTCCTGGAGATGCCGGTCGCTCCCAGCAGGCGGGTGCTCTACCTGGCCATGGACCGGCCCAAGCAGATCGCCAAGGCCATGGCCCGCCGCGTCTTCGACACCGACGAGGCGATCCTTCGTGACCGGCTCGTCGTCTGGGAAGGGCCACTGCCCGCCACCCTCGACAGGGAGCCCGACCTCCTCGCCGACCTCGCCGCCGCACACCAGGCCGACACCATCGTGATCGACAGCCTCAAGGACGCGGTGAGCACGATGGTCGACGACAGCCTCGCCGTCGCCTTCCACAACGCCCGCATGCGCGCCCTGCGAGGCGGCGTGGAGATCCTGGAGCTGCACCACCAGCGCAAGGCCACCGCCGACGCCCCGCGCGGCCAGCGCCCAAGCCTGGACCAGGTCTACGGCTCCACCTGGATCACCGCCGGCGCGGGCAGCGTCCTGTTCGTCACCGGCCGGGCGGGCGACCCGGCGGTCACCCTGCACCACCTCAAGACCCCCACCGGCGAGGTCGGCCCGCTGGACGTCACCCACGACCACAAGCGCGGCACCACCACGGTCGACCCGACCAAGGACCCCGCCGTCCTGCTGCGCAACGCCCCTGGCGGCCTGACCGCCCGCGACCTGGCGACCGTCCTCATCGGCGGCGGCGAACCCGAACGGGCCGACGTCGAAAAGGCGCGGCGCCACCTGTCTCGCCTCGTCGACAGCGGCCTGGCCACCAGGGCCGACGGCGTCGCCGGAGGAGCCGGAGGCGGGCAGCAGACCCGCTACTACGCCTCCTCCCGCCACCTCACCGCCGTCGGCTGAGCCCGCCACCGGCCAACGCGGAGCGATCACGCGACCGTACACGCGGACCCCGTGCGAACACCCCGCCGTGAACCGCTCACGGCGTCCACGCTCACAGTAAAACCGCAGGTAGAGCGATCACGCGAGCGTCCACGCCGTACACGCGCCCAGGCGATCACGCGCGGGGCCCCCTTTAGAAGGGGGCCCGCGTGAACGCCCCCTCCGTGAACGCCGCTCACTCCCACCCCGCAAGCCCCACTTCCCGCCCCGGAGCCCACGCCCTTGCACCCCCCTGCCCCGAGCGCCCCGGCAGCCGTACGCGGCAGCCGCGTCGGCATCACCCTGCTCCCACTCGCCCCGGCCGCCGAGCACTCGCACCCGCTGGAGGTCGTCGCGTGAACCGCAACGGACGCATCACCCTCGTCGTCGGCCTGGTGGCCGTCGTCCTCATGGCCTTCCGGGTCTCGTGGAACGCGCTGTCCGACGTGGCCCGCGCCATCGGCGCCGACCCCACCGCCGCCCTGCTCTACCCGATCGTCATCGACGGGCTGATGGCCCTCGCGCTGGTCGCCACGCTCGTGCTGACCGGTACCGACCGGAGGTTCGCGCTGCGGGTCCTGGCGACTTACACGATCGCCAGCCTCCTGCTGAATTACGTGCACGGCCTCATTCCGGCCCTGCACACCGAGTCGGTCCAGTGGGGCCGACTGGCCGACTGGGACCCGGCGAACTGGGCCCTTGTGTTGCTGGCGACCTCGCTCCCGGTCGGGTCGATCTACTTCGGGTCAGACCTCGTGGCAAAGGTGCTGCACCACACCCCCGAGTCGGCCGACTCGGCCGAAGCAGCCTATGCCCAGTCGCAGGGTCCGCAAGCTCAGGAGCAGGCCACGCGGTCGAGGTCTGACCAGGCCGCCTCTGCCCCCGAGCAGCCGACCGAGTCGACCCCCGTGAAGGTCGCCGAGGCGCCCGTGACGAGGCCGACCGAAGCCGACGAGTCGGCACCCGCTACCCGACCGCCCCGGTCGGCCGCCGTGGTTGAACCGACCCAGGCTTCCTCGCGTCGGGCGACCGGTCGGGTCCGCACCACCGCCAAGTCGGCCGCCGACCGCACCCGCACCGACGCCGAAATCCTCGACGAGGCCCGGCTCCTGACCGCCGACTGGAGCGACGACCGGCTGACCGCCGAGCGTCTGCGCGGCGAACTACGGATCGGCCAGAAACGCGCCCGCTCCCTGCGCGACCAGCTGCAGGCCGAGCGCACCATCCAGGCCGAGCCCACCGCATACGACGACTTCGAGACCGCGCCTCTCGACGGGCTCGACGAAGCCGTCTCCCAGCGGCAGAGGGAACTCGGCACTGCCCCCGTCGGCTCCGCCTGACCCCGCAAAACGCACCTTCGCCCCACCTTTCCGGCTCACCCGTGCCCCATGCCAGACAAGCGCGGGGGCACGAGGCCGCGCAAAGCGATGCACCCGACACCGGCACCCCACGGAGAACCGTTCCATGCCCGATCCGCACCGCGAACTCGCCACCCCCCAGCAGGAGATGACCATCGGCCTGAACAGCGCAGCAAGCAATAGCGATGGACCGTCCATAGGCCGGTCCATCGCGAATACCTCCGCCTCGGGGGTGGCGGAGGATCAGCTCTGGCACGAGGGCGTGCCAGAGCAGGAGCGGGCGAGCGCCGGCGAGCAGCCGACCGGTCTCGTCGCGGGGGCCAAGCAGCGTACGCCGCACCGCCGCGCGAACCTCGACGCGCAGCGTTCCGAGCACGTCACCGCCCGCTTCGCTCCGCATGAGAAGCACGACATCCAGTCAGCGGCGAAAGCCGAGCACGTGACCATGGCTCGATACATCGCCGACGCCACCATGGCCCGCGTCCGCGGTGAGATCACCGTCGCCGCCCCTCGCACGGTCTACGACGATGCGGTCGACGAGCTCGCCACCCAGCGGGCGCAGATAGCCCGGATCGGCAACAACGTCAACCAGATCGCCCGCCGCCTCAACTCGGGCGGCGATCCACACCCTGTGGACGCCGCGATCCTTCACCGGGCCGAGCGCCTGCTCGCCACCGCCCACGACACGGTCCGGGCGATCGACGACGCGGCTTTCCGGGCAGCCGGGCAGAAGGCGGGGGGCCTGAGTTGATCGCGAACATCGTCAAGCCGGGCAACAACACCTACGGCGTCCTGGCGTACCTCTTCGACAAGGGCCGCGCCAACGAACACACCGACCAGCACATCGTCGCTTCCTGGGATGACTTCGTTCTGGACCCCGGCCCGTATGACAGCCCCGGGCACAAGCAGCGGCTCGGCCAGCTCACCAAGGCCCTGGATCTGCGGGTCGAGCAGGCTGGCGACAAGGCACCTGAGGGACACGTGTGGCACTGCTCGGTGCGCGCCGCGCCCGAGGACCGCCTCCTGACCGACGCCGAGTGGGCGACGATCGCCAAGCGCATGGTCCATGCGACCGGCATCGCACCGGAGGGCGATCCGGACGGCTGCCGGTGGGTGGCCGTGCGCCACGCGGACGACCACATCCACATCGTCGCCACCAAAGTCCGCGGCGACCTGCGCCCGCCGCGGAACTGGAACGACTACCACCGCGCCATGACCGAACTCGCCAGGATCGAGAAGGACTTCGGCCTCACCCAGGTTCCGCGGGGCCCCGAAGCCGCCACCGGCACTCCGGCGGCGAAGCGCCCCACCCGCGCCGAGCAGGAGAAGGCCAAACGGCTGGGCCACCACAAGACGGCTCGCGAGCGGCTGCGGCACACCGTGCGGATCGCGCTCTCCCACGCGAAGGACCTGGACGAGTTCTTCAACCTGCTCGCCGACGCCGGCCTTCAGGTCGAAACACGCACCCTGCCCTCTGGTGACCTCGGCGGCTACAAGGTCGCCCTGCCTGACGACGGCACACCCATCTGGTACTCCGGCTCCAGCCTCGCCACCGATCTGTCCCTCCCGCAGATCCAGCAGCGTCTGGCCGCCGCCGAAGCGCACTCCGCCACGGCGGCCTCACCAGCCGGCCACTACCGCCCAAGCCCTTGGCACCAGGCCACCGCCGCCGCAGAACGTATCCCCCACCACCTTGATCACGCCGACGACAGCGCCGCACAAGCCCACCTGACCGTCTTCGGCGAAGTCCTCTACGCCTTGCCCGCCCACGCCCCCGTCCCTCTCAAGGCCGAACTCCACCGCGCCGCCGTCGCCTTCGAGCACGCCGCCCACACCCGTGCCCGCGCCGACCACCAGCACGCCCGCGCCCTGCGCGGCGCTCTGAAAGCCATGCGCTACCAGCCTGCGGACCACACCGGCCTGGCCATGCTCCTGGACGTCGCCATCCTCGTCGTCGTCGCAGCCCAGCGCCGCAGCGCGCTGCACCACCACGACCGGCAGGTGGCCGCCGCCCGCCAAACGCTCATCCATCTCCAGGCCGCCTACGACCAGATCGCCCCCGCCAGCCTCGCCGTACTCGCCGGGCGCCGGCCTTCCGAAAGCACTGTCCACCGGTACGCCCGCACCCTGCACGAGGTCCTGCCCTCCCACTCCGGGCAGATCCTCACCGAGGCTGCCTGGCCCGCACTCACCGCCGCCCTTGCCGCCGCCGAAGCCGCAGGCCACAACCCCGCAGCCGTCCTCCGGCAGGCAGCCCAGCAGCGCTCCTTGCGCGACGCCAAATCGGCATCCGAAGTTCTCGTCTGGCGTATCCAACGCCTCGGCGACCGGCACGCCCCCGGCCCAGGTGCACGAGCCGCGCAAGCCCGTAGCCCCCACATCCCCCGCGTCGGGTCCACAGCGCAGGCCACCGCCGCGACACCCCCCACATCCACGCAGATGCCATCCCGCACTCACCGTCCGCGGTGAGCACCAGCCCCCCTGACGCAGCGGCCGCGCACGCCTCGCACCCGCTACCGAGAGCCACCGAAGTCACGATGACAACCGATCAACGACAACAGTCCTGCCCCCGGTCTTACGACGCCGCAGGACATCTGCGGTGCGTCACCGGCACCCCATCCGACGAGGAGCCCATCATCCAGACCCACCCCACCGCCGACATGTTCCCGATGCTGAGCGCCGACGAGCTGCACGACCTGGCCGAGTCCATCAAGACCGAGGGCCAGCACGAGGCCATCGTCCTGTCCGCCGACGGTGTCCTCCTCGACGGGCGTAACCGTCTGGCCGCCTGCGAGATCGCCGGCGTCGAGCCGCGCTTCACCACCTACAGCGGCAGCGACCCCAAGGGGCTGATCCTCGCCCACAACCTGCGCCGTCGGCACATCAGCAAGGGTCAGCAGGCGATGATCGTCGCGATGGCCCGTTCCTTTTCGGAACACTCCCTGCGCCACCAGGCCAAGGTCCACAGCATCAGCCTGACCCGTCTCTCCAACGCGGCCACGGTCCTCAAGCACAACCCTCCCCTCGCCGAGCAGGTCCGCAGCGGCCAGCTCAGCCTCGATGCCGCCTACAGCACCGTGCGCGAACGCCAGGCTCGCGCCGCCGAGATCCAGGCCCAGCACGGCCGCCTGCGCGAGCATGCCCCCGACCTTGCCGAACAGGTCGTGGAGGGCCTCCGCACCCTTGACAACGCCGTAGCGGCACTCGACCAGCGGCAACACGAAGAACAGCTCCGGCAGTCCGTGCAGCACACGGATGCTCTCCGCCTCTCCGACGGCGACTCCGCCCCGCCCCTGGCCCAGCTCGTCGAGCGGGGAGACATCACCTGGGAGCAGGCCCACCAGCGCGCCGAAGAGTTCCTCGTCCACCGGCGGAATGCCGTCCAGCAAGCGCAGCAGGCTCTCCGGGTGGTTGCCGAGAACTGGGCCACGGTCCAAGACCTCGCTGCCCGACCCGACACCCCCTACAGGCGGGACATCCTTGACGGCCTCACGACCGAAGTCCGCTCCCTCGTCCAGAACTTGACCGCCCTGGCCTGACACAGCGGCGCCCCTGCGGCCGGCCTTGTTGGCTCCGGCCTCCAGGGGCGAGGACGGTGAAGCCCGCCCAGGTCACGGGGCTCACCACCGTGGGGAAACGACAGGCACCTCCATGACCACGGCGGGGATCTGGCGGTATAGGAACCGGCCTTGGTCTCGGGGCCTGCGGCGCTGTCCGTGCCTGCCGATCCCGCCCCATCACCCCGTGAGCGTGACCGCCGTGGCCTTGGCGACCGCCTCGTGCAAGTGGGCGTCGACCAGGCTGGGGCTACCGGAGATCACGACGACTACCGGCCCGGTGCGGACGGCCGTCTGCTTGATGAGACTGCTGCGCCCGTCAGCGGTGAAGGTGAGCAGCAGGCTCCACCGCTCGTCCCCCAGCCGGGGTGCGGGCAGGTTCCGGGGTGTGACGGTGATGGGGGTGCTGCCCGACACCACCTGGTACGTCGGACAAGAGACCATCGCATCGAAGATCTCCCCGATGTCCTTGGACAGCTTCGCCGCTGTATCGCTGTACAGCTCCTCGGTTAGCTCGGAGCTGTTGCCGCCGGCGTAGGTGAAGGACGCCTTCGCCTTGCGGGGGAAGACGAGGCTGACGCCGGTCCCCGCGTCGCCGCCGATCTTCTCCAGTGCCGGGCAGCCGATCACGCTCACGTTTTCATGGTGCGCGGAACGCTGCGGCATTCGGGCGTAGCCCTGGCCCAGGTCGCTCTCGTCCAGGAGCCGCTTGGCCAGCGCGGCCGATGACAGCGGAGCGGGCGCCGGGACGCTCTCGTCGTCCGGGTGCACCGGGACGATCGGGGAGGACATGGGGCCGGAGGAGACGGCGCTGCCATGGGAGCAGCCCGCCAGGGTCAGGACGGCAAGGGCGCTGAGGCTGAGGACGGTCGTGGTGTGAAGGCGCATAGGAAACCCCTTTGTGGCCTGCGAAGCGGACGGTCTGACCAGGCCGGCCCTCCGGGCGCCGGCAGTACGAAGGGGAGCGGGGGTTTCGAGAGGTCAATGGCCGAGGTGGCGCAGGCCCTCTTCGAGAGTGGGGTGGAACCGGTCGACAGGACCGGAGTGGCGGTTGAACCAGACCGCATCCAGGCCGGGCTCCCTCGTCTCGTGGCCCGCTCGGCAGCGCAGCCATATCGAGTCGTCGCGCATGCAGAAGACGATCCAATCCCGATACGCGCCGCACCCGGGGCACGTACGGACCTCGCCGTCGACGACGAGCGGCTGCAGCCAGCGCATCATCACCCCGGCCATCTCCTGGGCCGACGGCAGCCGCAACTCCGGCGGCAGGAAGTCGGGCACCGCCGCTTCCTCTGCGGCAGGGTCCTGCGGGGTCGGCTCGGGGCAGTCGGGCCATGGCTGGGTGGCCTGCAGTCGTAGGAGCAGCTCGTAGCCCGCACGCTGGACTTCACGGAATGCACGGTCCTCGCGGGCGCGTCGAAAGAACACGACTTTCTCCTTCTCTGTCATCGGGCAGGCGCGGAGAACACGCCTCATACGTCTGAGCTGTTGCCGCTCGGGGAGATCGGCGACGAGCCGCACAACAGCGGATCCTGTGGGGCAGGGGCTATCAGCTGCGGCGGACGACGGTGAGCCGCCCCTCAGCGCTCTCGGGCACAGTGTGGCGAGGCACCGGGACCGGGGAGGCGAGTGAGGACGCGAACGCGGCGACCAAGTCATGGGGGACGCTGGCGCTGAAGCTGGCACACCACAGGTACGGGGCGCCAGGAACGGGGTCCGCCCATGCCTGCCAGCCCACCAGGTCAGGACGCGGATCGCCGTCCTCGATGAGCGGCGGCAGCATCTCCAGGGAGACGC
The DNA here is from genome assembly GCF_032436805.1 of Streptomyces sp. P17. Lineage (NCBI taxonomy): Bacteria > Bacillati > Actinomycetota > Actinomycetes > Kitasatosporales > Streptomycetaceae > Streptomyces > Streptomyces sp. P17. The sequence continues at coordinate 25,898 of NZ_JAVRBF010000022.1, forward strand.
AGGAGGAGAACCCGGGGTCTACGGCAGTGGTGCGGGGGCGGTCCACATCGCGGATCCAGCCCCGGGCACTCAGCGCGTCGAGGACCGTCTCGGGCTCCTGGAAGCCGACATTGGTCGCCTCACGGCCGTCGAGCGCCATGAGGAGATCGGCGAGCGCCTCATAGGAGACGCCGGTGGTGAAGTACGCGTTCCACACCGGCATCGCGGAGGCGGCATGCGCGCGGACGCTCAGCTGCCAGGCGACGGGCAGACCGCCCAGCTCGAACGGGTAGGCCGCGAGGATCCATTCGGCGCCACGCAGCCCGTCCGGGCTTACGTATAGGAGCGTGTGACGGGATGTGGGCCACATGCGCCAGCCGAGGTCGGACAGGGTGTCGCCGATCCGGTCGGCGAGCACACCGTCGTCGCCGGCCAGATGACGCGGGGTGACCCAGTACACCGGGTCGGGCAAGTCGGGTTGGGAGCGGTCGCTGGAGTGGTGCGGGAGCAGGGGCGCCTCCATGAGTTCGTGGGGTAGAAGACTGGCCGTCCGGGATCATCGCGTCACTTCGCTGGCCAGGTCTTCCGGCAAGGTGTTGGAGGGTGGCATGGCTGTGCGGCTGTTCGCCAGTCGTTTCGAGATCTTTCCTGTCTGCCTGCGGCGAACTGGTTGAAAGGTGGACGGGATTGCTCAAAGAGGCGGGCCGCGCCCATCGCGGATCCGGCGTGTGATCGCCAGGGTCATACGTCGCGGTGGCCCTCGACGGGCGGCCGCCGATGGCGCGCAGCGCGGTCCACATCCCGCACTTGATCGACTAGCTTGGGAGTCCTAACCGTGCCGTTGTCGTAGCCGACAGGCGGCCTTGCGGAAGCTGGTGCGCCCCGTGGCTCAGACGCGCCCTTGACCAAGGTCTACGAGGACTGTTCCGTTAGGGAAGTTGGGGCGTTCTACTCGGGGGTTGCCTTCGTGACCAGGTCGGTTGGCGGTGCGTGGTGCGTCAATAGCGCCACCAGGCAGGAATCGGCCGTTCCCTCGGCTGATGGGGCCTCCGTATGAGACTCCGGCGCGGGATCGCGATCGCCGTCGTCGCCGGAGGCGGCGCTGTGACCACAATGCTGGTCGGGCTCGTCACGAACGCCGTGTCCGATGAGTCGCGGTGGCCCGGCTGGCTGGGGTGGTTACAGGAGCACGCCTGGTTCTCGTTCGTCGTGTTGGGCGTGACGATGGCGGGGCTGACGGCCCTGCTCGCCGGCCTCTCCGAGACGCGGCCTCCCACCCGTCCGGGCCGACCGGAGGACGGAGCAGGGCCAGGGGCCGCTCAGGTGCTGCGTTCGTTGCCGCGCGACACCGCCGCGTTCACCGACCGTGCCGCGGAGCTGGAACGGCTGGTGGGCTCGGTGCGGGCCTCACAGGAGCGTGGCGAGGGGCTGCCCGTTCACGTGATCGACGGCATGCCCGGTGTTGGGAAGACCACCTTCGCCGTGCACGCAGGCCACCTGCTCTCCGAGCGGTTCCCCGACGGACAGCTCTTCGTGAACCTCAACGGACACACGCCGGGGCGCACTCCGGTGCAGGCCGGCGAGGCGCTCGCCTCGCTTCTCGCGGCCGCCGGCGTGCCGACGCAGCAGATTCCCGTCGGTGACGACATCGGAGCGGTCACGGAGGCCCGGGCCGCCATGTGGCGGAGCAGGCTCGCGGACAAGAAGGCGCTGCTGATTCTCGACAACGCGGCCAGCTACCGACAGTTGGAGCCGCTGCTCCCCGGTGGGAGCGGGTGCTTGGTGTTGGTGACCAGTCGCAAGCGGCTGGTGGCGAACGAGGAGGTGGTCATGTCGGTGGACGCACTGCCGCCGGATCACGCGGTCGACCTCTTCGTGCGGCTCAGTGGGCGGCCAGCCGACGCTCTCGGCCGGGATGTGGTGGACGAGTTGGTGCGACTGTGCGGGTGTCTGCCGCTGGGGGTGTCGTTGCTCGCGGCACGGTTGCGGCACCATCCGTCCTGGGGCGCCGAGGACCTGCGCGGGCGGCTGGTGGCGGCGCGGGACCGGCTGGGGGAGCTGCGCGCCGGGGAACGCGCCGTCACCGCGACGTTCGATCTGTCCTATCGGGATCTCGCGCCGGAGCGGCAGCGCTTCTTCCGACAGCTCGGCTTCTTTCCGGGCACCGATCTCGACCCGCACGTCGGTGCGGCGCTTGATGAGGTCTCGGTCGTGGTGGCCCGTCGACATCTTGAGGCGCTCTACGACGACCATCTGATCGACGAACAACCGGGGAGTCGCTACCGGCTGCATGATCTCTTGCGCGACTACGCTCGCGGTCTCGCTGCCGAGGGAGACAGCATGGACCACGTACAGGCCGTCCAGCGTGTGTGCACCTACTACCTGGCCGCTCTCGTCGTTGCGAATGGGCACATCGTGCGCAGCGGCGCCGCGGTGCCACCGGCTCCGGACAGCGCATCGCGGGTGGAAACCCCAGCCTTGGAGTCGCGGGCGGATGCCCTGAGCTGGCTGGAGACCGAGCGGGCCAACATCCTGGCCTGCGTCCGGCGGGCGAACGGCCTCGCCCTGTATGACCTCGTGGTCCGGCTCGCCGCGGCTATGGCGCCCTTCCTGCGCCAGGCCGGTCCCTGGGACCAGGCTGTCGGGCTCCACCGGACCGCTGCCGAGGCCGCCCGCCACACCGGCGACCAGCGGGCACGGGGCGATGCTCTCGCCGAGCTGGGGGTCGTACGCCGCTTCATGGCCGCCTACCCACAGGCGATCGAGGCCCTGAACGACGCCGTGACGGCGTACGAAGCAGTCGACGACCGGCGCGGCAAGGCGGACGCACTCAACCAGCTCGGCATCGTCTGGTACCTGACTGCGGACAACGAGGACGCAGCCCGCGCCCAGACCGAGGCCCTCGCCCTCTACCGTGAGCTGGGCAACCGGCTCGGACAGGCGAACGCGCTTGCCGATCTCGGCATGACACACCGGCAGATGAGTCGGTTCGACGCCGCAGTGGAGGCGCAGAGCGAGGCCCTGGCGATCTACCGGGAACTCGGTGACCGGTACGGGGAGGCGAACTCCCTGCGGGACCTGGGTGTCGCGCACTGCCTCATGGGCACGTACGACCTGGCCACGCGGCATCATCAGGAAGCGTTCGACATCTACCTGGAGCTGGACGACCGTGTGCACCAGGCTTACGCGCTGAATGAGTTGGGCGTCGTCCGACGGCTGACCGGGGACACCGAGGGAGCGCGGACGGCACACAGCCAGGCCCTGACGCACTTTACCGAGCTCGGTGAACGGTTCGGCCGCGCGACCAGCGTCCGCCACCTTGGCGTCGTGGAGCGTGTGACCGGGGATGCGACAGAGGCGATCCGGCTTCTGGTGGAGGCCCTGGACGTTTACCGCGAACTCGGCAGCCGCGGAGGTGAGGCCGCCTCGCTGAGCGAGCTGGGCGTGGCGCGCGGCATCGTCGGTGAGCGCGACGGCGCGATCGAGGCGTTCCAACGCGGCTTGGAGGTCCTGCGGGACTTGGGCGACCGGTGCGGCGAGGCAGAGGTACTGAACCACTGGGGGATGCTGCTGCTCACCTCCGATGAACCGCCGGCCGCCCGTCGGCACTTCGATCAGGCGCTCACGCTCGCGCGGGACATCCGCTGCCCGCTGGAGGAGGCGCGGGCACTGGAAGGCATCGGCCGCTGCGACTGGACGATTGACGGGCCTGGTCACGGAGTGACCTCGCTTCGAGCCGCCGCGACCGTGTACCGGCGATTGGGCGTGAGCGCGGCCGCGGACGACATCGAACGGTTGCTGGTGCCGCGGTCCGGTTGACGCCGACCATGTGGCCGAATTTCCTGTGCCAGGTGGGTGGTTGAGGATGCTACGTTTCCGGCTGATCTGGTCGCTTCAGCCCCATCGCACCGTGCCACCTCCGGCACGTACCTCACGAGGAGCGTTGAATGCCGTCACCCGCGTCCGTCACCGAGCCACGCATCATCACGCCCGTCGGCCCGGCGTCCGCGGAGCCGACGGCGGCCGGCACCGCCGTCCTGGACCGCGTGGCCGCCCGTGTCCGGCAGCGGCTGGAGGCCGAGGAGGGCGCGACGAGCCGGGTCGGCGACGGCGCCCACGCGGCCTCGCTCATCTGGCCCTGGCCGCTGTGAGCACGTCCGCTCGATGACAGAACCCGAAGGCCCCGTTCCTTTCCGGACGTTCATCCTCAAGGTCGCCAACCGCTGCAATATCGACTGCGACTACTGTTTCGTCTTCAACTCCAAGGACCAGGCGGCGCGGCGCCTGCCCGCCCGAATGGACCTCGCCGTGGTACGGGCTGCGGCCCGGCAGATAGGTGAGCACGCTTCCGCGCACCGCCTTCGGGCCATCCACGTCGTCCTGCATGGCGGGGAGCCGCTTCTCGTCGGTGTCGGGCACATGGCCGATCTGTTGCAGGCCGTCCGGGACAGCGTGCCGGCCGGGACCCGGGTCCTCTTCGAGCTCCAGACCAACGGGACTCTTCTTTCCGGTGCGTGGCTGGACCTCTTCGAACAGTACGAGGTCGCGGTGGGCGTCAGCCTCGACGGACCGCCGCGTGCGAACGACCGGCACCGGCTGACGCACACCGGGCGGTCGAGCGCCGCCTCCGCCGTGCGCGGCATCGAACTCCTGCGGTCGCGGCCACATCTGTTCGCGGGGCTGCTCGCCGTCGTGGACCTGGCCAACGACCCCGTAGAGGTCCACGACTATCTGGCGGCGTTCGAACCGCCGGTGATCGACTTCGGCCTGCCGCACGCAACCCACGACGACCCGCCGCACCGCTCCGACCCGAGCGTGCCCGAATACGGGCTGTGGATGAGCAGGGTGTATGACGCCTGGCTCGCCCGGCCCGAGTACGGGCACAGCGTCCGGATGCTTGAGGACATCGTGGCTCTCACCTCTGGCGTGCGCGGCTCGGTGGAGACGCTCGGCCTGGCCCCGCCGACGAGCGTCGTGATCGAGTCCGACGGCTCCATCGAGGCCGTGGACACCCTGAGGTCGGTCGAGGAGGGTGCCACCTGGCTCGGTCTCGACGTCCTCCGCCACTCCTTCGACGAAGCGCTGTCGCATCCAAAGCTGCTGCACCGGCAGCACGGCAAGGAAGCGCTCGCCGAGCAGTGCCGCGCCTGCCCGCTCGTGGACGTGTGCGGCGGTGGCTACCTCCCACACCGCTTCAGCGAAGCCCAGGGTTACCGGAATCCGTCTGTCTACTGCGCGGACCTGGAGTACCTCATCCGACACGTCCAGGGCTCCCTGCGGCAGCACGGCTGGGACCCCTACGCGCAGGCCGCCTCGTCGCCGTAGACGCGTGTGCCGTACCGCCAGGAGGGGATCACGCGTTGGAACGAACGAGTGCAGCAGCGACCGAAGCAATCGAGGAAGGACAGGAGGCGCCGATGACCGTGACGATCCGTCCCGCGGAGAAGCGGGACGTCCCGGCCGTGGCCGAGCTGATCGAGGAGATCGAGCGGTTCTACGGGGCGACCGACACAGATATCCAGCCGATCGAGGAGCGCCGCCTCCAGGTGGAAGAAGCCCTCTTCGGCGTGCCACCGCTGGCTTCCGCCCTGCTCGTCGAGGACGAGACCGGGGGCATTGTGGGCCTCGCCGCGTATTCCTTCCTCTGGCCGGCCGCCGGTTCCTCGCACTCCCTGTTCCTGAAGGAGCTCTACGTCCGCGACACCCTGCGTCGGCAGGGCATCGGTGCTCGCCTCATGGACGAACTCCGCGCCCTGGCCGCCGCGCGCCCCGGCTGCAGCCGGGTGGAATGGATGGCCGACCGCGACAACCCAGGCGCACGGGCCTTCTACGAGTCGCGCGGGTTCACCGAGTCCGACGGGAAGATCGTCTACCGGGTCGACTCCAGCAGGGCGTGAGGGTGGTACGAGGCGAGTGGAAGTAGAGCGCTGCGGCGAGTGCGGCGGCAAGATCGTCATCGGGCTCGGATGCGAGTGTCCGCCGGGCTCGTCGGCGTCGGCGCCCGCGCGTTCCGTAGGCACGTTCGTGAAGAGGGAGTGGCGTACTCACCCGGATGACACGATCCTGATCTCCCCGAAGCAGGTCGCGCACAGGCCCGGATGGTGCGACCACATGACCGAGGACGACGTACGGCCCCCGCGGTGGGGGTGGATCCCGAATCCTCCACCTGGGCTCTGGGAGCGGTTGAGCAGTGCTTCTCCGGCGACCGCCACCGCGGGCAATCCGAGGCGACGGGCCGTGCGGCGGTGCACCGACTGTGAGGCGAACCTCGCGCAGGGCTGACCCCCGTGCTCCAACGCCGCTCTGTTCTCGTTCGGTGGGCGCGGCCGCACCTGCCAACGGCCACGCCCCCTGGCGTCAGGAGCAGTAGGCGATGACGAGCCGCACGGAGGGCCGGTCGATCAAGGCTCCGTCGGCGAGGTCGCCGTCCGGTGTGTCCGCGGGGTAGGCCGTGACCACGGGTTCGGCGGTCCGGGCCGGGCTCCAGGCGCGGATCTGCGCGCAGATCCGCTCGGCGAGATCGGCGCCGGCCGGGCCGTAGCCGACGGCTCCCAGCTGGAACCGGGGTTCTGTCTCGGGGGCTTCGGCGGTCCGTTCCAGGGTGAGGTACGCGATGGAGTCCCCCTCGACGAGGGCGGGGCTCAGGGCGGGTGACGCGGGGCGGTGGAGGCCGGCCTCCACCGCTGCGGGCTTCGCAGTGATGCGGCAGGTCGCTCGCTCGGTGGCGCTCAGCCGCAGCCAGACGCCGTCGAACGACTCGACGGGGCCGACCGTCACATCGGTCCAGACGACCGACTTCGTTCGTGTGAGCGCGTCGCGAAGGAGTTCCGGGGCGATGGACTGGTCCTCGTCCCAGTAGAGCCTGACGAGCCGGTCGTCGTCGATGTAATCGTTCCGCTCTCCGTCCTGGCCGATCACCGGGAGGAAGCCGCACATCTTGACGGAGTCGGACCGCATCCGACCCTCCTCGCGTTGGAAGGCCACGGCCCTGGAGAGCCCGCGCCACCGCAGTGGGACCACGAGGCGTCCGCCGACAGCGAGCTGGTCCCACCAGGCGCCGGGAAGGTCCCACATGCCGACCGTGGCGATCATTCGGTCGTACGGGCTGAACTCCGGGGCGCCGAGGGCGCCGTCCCTCGTGACGACGCGAACGTCTTCGTATCCGTTGGCGTCCAGCGTCCGGCGGGCGTAGGCGGTCACGTCGGGGGCGATGTCGCATGTGGTGACCTGTCCGGACTTCCCGGTGAGGTGCTTGAGAAGGGCGGCGTTGTAGCCGGTGCCGGCCCCGATCTCGAAGACGTTGTCGCCTTCGCGGACGGCGAGCTGGATCAGCATGAAGTGCACGACGTCGGGCTGGGAGGCGCAGCTCAGCGGGAGTGCGTCCTCGTCGGGGTTCTCCTTGATCGTCACGCTCTTGTTGGCGTACGCCTCCTCGATGGGTGCGTCGGGGAGGAAGGCGTGGCGGGGTACGGTCCGCATGGCGGTCTCGACGCGTGCGTCGCGGAGGCCGGAGAGGTCCTCTTTCAGGATGGCGTCGACCAGGCGGTTGCGCAGGTCCTCGGGGGAGGCTCCAGTGGTGGTGTTCATCGCGTCCTTTCGGAAGGTGCCCGGCTGTGCGTACGGCAGGGGTAGATCGTTCTCATTTGTTCTGGTGTGCGGATGCGGTTCGCGGCGTCACCCTGTCAGGAGCAGGCAGCGGTCCCAGGGGGCGGTGATCGCCGTGTTGACGGGGTCGGTGAGACGGACCAGGTGGATGCCTGCCGTGCCGTCCATCAGGCCGGCGCCGTCCGGCAGTCCGTTGTGGTCCAGGTGCTTGTTGAGCCGGACGTTCAGGCGGCGTAGATGCGACGCGAGTTCGTCGTCGAGGGCGTCGGTGGCGGCACGGGAGACGGTCTGTATGAGTCCCGCCCAGCCGTGGCAGAGGGAGGTGTCGGTGAGCTGGGCGAGCTGCTGGTCGTCGGCCAGGCATCCGGCCAGGGCCTGCTCGGCTTGCCGTTGCCGGTCACGGTCGCCGAGGGCGATGCCGGCGAGTTGTTGGGCGCGGGCGATGCCGGGGGTGCCGTAGCACCAGGACGGGCGTCTCGGTCCTGGGCGCTGGAGTTCGCCGCGTCGGTGTTCGGCTCGGGTGATCAGGTCCGGCCACCAGGCGTGCGAGCCGGTGCCGTTGCGCCACCGGTCGAGCCAGTCGCAGATTCGGGTGATGGCTTGCGTCTGTCCGGGCACCGTGTGGTCGTGTCGCAGGGCCGTGGCCAGCAGCGCCAGCGGTCCGGTGATGCCGTGGGCGAGGCCGAGGTTGCCGTGTCCGCCGGGCCATCGCGGTGTCGGTCGCAGATCGGGGCTGTCTCCCGTCCACCAGCCGGGCAGACGTTGCGCTTCGATGGTGATCGGTTCCGTCAGCCGCGCCAGGTAGACGAGGACGTCCCGAAGTTCCGTCTTGTGGCCGCGGTGCAGGTGGTAAACGCCCAGCCCGGTCAGTCCGCTGATGAGGTCGTACTCGCCCAGGGTGGGCAACGCGCCGCGATCGATGCGGCCGTGTGCACGCTGGAGTCGTTGGCCTGTGACGTCGGCGAGGTGTGTGTCCAGGGTCGCCAGGGCGCGAGCGGCGAAGTTCGTGTGCGTAAAGCTGAGGACGTACGCGACGGCCGGAGCGCCCTCGTACAAACCGCATGCCTCAGGGGCGGCCTGGATAGGGCCCTTGAGCATGGCGGCAGCCCACGGCCGGAGCGCGTCCCGGTCCTCTTCGCCGGTGTGGGCCCTGACGGCGTGCAGCAGCGCGACTCCCGCCGCGCCGGAGTACAGCGACTGCCCCCAGCCGGGCCCGGTGGGTGTGGGCGGCGCGTCGTAGTTCATCAGCGGCTCTCCCCCGGCCAGGCGGCCCATGCGACGGCGGACTGACGGGCAAGGCGGCGGCAGATCCCCTCGTCCTCCCGGTCCACGCCGCGCAGACGGTTGTGATGCATGTGCAGCAAGGATTCCAGGACGGAATCGAGGTCCATGCTCTCGGCGAGGCTCTCGCGATACAGCGCCAGGGCCACGGCGCGACGGTGCCACGCTTGGGCCAGCTCTTCGCCCCAGCCCCGGGCATGAGGCGTAGTGCGGCGAACGAGTTCGATGGCCTGGTCGCTGACGCCTCGCTCGACGCGAGCCGGAGGCGCGGGCCGGTTCGCCAGCCACCTCATACCCTCGTCGGGGCCGAGCAAGCCGCAGGCGATGTCCACCATGCCGACCGCGGCCAGCGCACGTCCGCCGACGCCGTCGACTCCGGGGCCCTGCAGGGCGGCGAGGGCGTAGGCCGAGTCGGCCGTGAACACCGCCTCGGCACAGCGCAGGGCGGCGCCTGGGCCGTAACGGCCGATCTCGGGGGTGTACGTGTCGAACACGAGCCTGCTGCTGAGCCCCTCGCGGCGCAGCCCGGCGGCCCATCCGGCGACGAGCTCAGTGCAGGCGGCGTACTGTCCGGGGCTGCGGGTGCGGGTGCGGATGCGCAGGCGCAGGTGGTCGAGGTCGTGCGGGGTGCGGTAGCGGACGAACCACCACTCGGGTGTACCTGGGAGTTGGGTCACGAGCCGCGCGAGGTGGGTGCCGATCAGCTCATCGAGTTGTTCGGGGTGGCTGTAGATCTTGGCGTTCAGCCAGGGTGCCTGCACCGCCCCCGGTACGGGCCCGAGGGTGCTGTTGGTGAGCACGGGGAGGAAGCCGGAGAGCGGGTCGGGTATCGGCGGGCAGGTGCTGGTCATCGGCAGGGCGATCTCGTGGGCGTGGCCGCCGATCCAGCCGTAGGTCTCCTCGGCCGGCGCCTCCGTGAGCACGGCATTTACTTCCCGGTCCAGGTGGGTGCGCAGGACGGTGGCGTGGGCGGGCACGTCGAGTTGGAGCCGCCGTGTCCGGTCGTCCTCCCGCAGCTCGACGGCACCGTGGCAGTGCCACCGCTTCCGCCACTGGCCGAGGGCGTCAGTCCACTCCCGCATGTCCGCGCCGCGGCTTGGAAGGTCGTCAGCGGTCAGGTTCCAGCGACTGGGAGAGAGGTTCACGCGCCCGTAGCGGACGCGCGGCAGGAACGGCAGCCGCGCGCCGTGCGGCCCCCAGTCGAAGCTGGTCCAGGCAGGGCCGAAGGAGCGGGTCAGGTGCGCCAGGAACCTGGCCAGGGGCGGGGGTTGCTTGTCCAGGGCCATGGCGTGGAAGACCTGCGGGTCCACCAAGCGACGGCGGGAGATGCTGACCAGGTACAGCCGGGTGTGCGTGGCTGTGACCGCGAGGTCGTCGACGTCGATGACCGTCGGCGCGGTGTTGTTGTCGAGGCTGCGGTGCTCGCCCAACGGAATCACGTGCGGAAGATAAGCGGGGATGCGGGCGACGTTCTCGGTGTGCGGATAGAGGGGCGGGAAGGAGAGCTGCGCGGTCAGCGCGTTCTCGACGCCCGTGGGAGCTTGGCGGTAGACCTCGTCGAGTCCCGTGCCGGAGGCGACCGGAGTGAACCGGGAGGTGAGCGTTCCCGCGGCGCGGGCCGGTGTCACCGTGAGTGTGAAGTCCCCGCGTTCCAGGGCGGACAGGCTGTCGGCGTGCAGACGCGCGCACATCTCCACGTGGGGCGGTGCCTCCTGCCCGGTCGGCGCATCGCCGGCCAGGCGGTCGATCAGGTCGTCGGTGAGGACGATCTCCCTGCTGCCGTCAGCCAGCGCCTGCCAGGCCAGGGCCAACAGCCGCTCGTCACGCTCGGAGACTGTTGGGGGCGGTGCGGTCATGCGGCTGCCCGGGTATTCGGCCGGGTAGCCGAGCCCGGACGCTGGGTCGACGACCTCCTTCACCGGTACGAGGGTGCCGGTGCCGTATCGTTCCCAGAACGCGACCTGGTACTCCTTCCACACACCTTGGCCCGTCGGTCGGTGGGTGAGCCGCAGCAGAGCATCGGCAGCTCTCTCCATCTCCTGCGCGACGCTCTCGGGGATCCGTACTTCGGCATCCAGCCTCAGGTCGACGGCCAAGGGGCTTCGGCCCGCGTCGGAGAGCCGACGTAGCCGCCCCGTGAGTTCCTCCCGAGCCAGCCCTTGCGTGCTCGCCGGGCGCCGGTTGTGCTCGTGTACGGCGCGTTGCACCGCTTCCAGCTCGTGCAGAACCGGCGCGACCTCCGGCATCGTGCCCGCGTCCGCGCCGTGCAGCCGGTCAATCAGGTGGGACAGCGGATCGGTGTTGGTCATCGGCGCGCGCAAATTGGTGATCAGGAATTTCTCGCGCACCAGCGCGCCGAGCAGTGTGCGGATGTTCCGCAGCTCGGTTTGAGGGAAGGAGGCGGCCAACTGCTCGGCGAGGGCGGCGAAGCGGACCGGCCCGCCCGCGAGGCGCTCGATCACGCGTACCGCACTGGTGCGCCGGACGGTGGCCCCCATCGGTCCGCCGTGCGGGACATGCAGCCGCCCGCCGCGGCGCGCCGCCAGGTTGTTGAGGACGACATCCAGGCGCTCCAGCAGGATCGGGCACGCCTCCAGGCGGACGATGACGTCGTCCAGCCACTCGGTATCCACCCGCGCCACGGCCTGATGTGCATCTCCCCACCTCACGTGTGGCGTCGAACCCACGCTGGCCGCGGTGACTCCCGCGAAGAGGCCGAACGGGGTCGGTCGCCCGGTGGCGCGCAACAAGTAGCGGACAGTGGCCATGGCGGCGCGCCGGACCTGCTTGGAGCGTGTCGGCTGCCCGGCGCAGATCGCGTCGACCCGCGTGGCGAGATCGCCGCTCGCCTGCCGGACTGCGTCGGCGAACCGAGCATCGGCCCACACATGCCTCAGCCACCTGCCGCACGCCTCCGTGTCGGACGGGTCAGGCCACCATGTCGGCAGACCCGTCAGCGGCATCGCGGCGGCCCGGAGCAGCGCCGCGCCCGCGTGCTGGTAGAGCTTTCCGTCGCTTCCCATCCCCATGCCTCCGCCATCAGTGCTGTGAACGAGCGGGGTCGGGGGCGGCTGCGCCCCCGACCCCGTGCGCGAGCCCCGTCAGACGGCGCTGGCGCAGGACGAGGCGCAGGAGGCCGCGCACCCGTCACCGGTGCCGCACGCCTTGGGGAGCAGGTCGGCGCCGATTTCCGTGATGATGGTCAGGTCGACGTCGAACGGGTCGGCGGGTGCCCCAGGGGCGGCCGTCGCAGCGGACGCCCCGGTGGTGGCCGTCGTGATCGGGCTGAGCATGGTTGCGGTCATCGCACTTCCTCTTCTGTCTGAAGGATCCGAACGGTTCGTCGTGCTGCCCGGCTTTCGTGTGGATTGCCGCGGGCCGGGTTTCTGCGTTCGCACCTTGGGTGCGGCCCCTCTCCGGTTGATCGGATTCCGTGGGGGACATGGATTCGGAGCATCCGGAGAGGGGGGTCGAGGACACGGGCCGGGGCTACCGGGACTGGCCCGCGTAGAGCGTGGTCAAGGTTGTGCCGGTCACCAGGACGGGCAGGAACAGCATCTGGAAGGTGCCGAAGCCGAACCGACCGACATACGTAGCCGGATGCCGCAGCACCCATCCGACCTGGCCGAGCATCTGCCGGAGCGACCGTTGCCGCATCCGGGCCATCACGCCGCCGACCGCCGTGCGACCGTGGCGCCTGCGGCATCGACGACCGCCCACGGGGTCGTGATCAGCGCTCCGGTGCGAGCCTGCCAGGCAGCGAGGTTCGCCCTGTCCTCCTCCAGATGCCCCAGCATCACGAGCAGAGGGGTGACGATCCCGGCCGCCTTCCCCTGCTCGACCGCGGCCAAAGCGTTGTGCCAGCCCTCGCACAGGGCGCGGCTCTCGAACGGTGCCGCCCGGTCGACGAACGTCTCGACCGCCTCCCAGCCGGCATCGGCCACGTACCGCCGTGCGCTGGCCACGCTGTGGTCGGCGGCCTCCCTGAGTGACGCGGGCAGACAGGCGTACAACACCAGGCGCGTGCCCGGGGGCACCTCGTTTGGTGCGGTCTGCCTCGCACTGCCGCTCATTCCGCGTTACCTCCAGCCAGGTGAGCCGAGACGCCAAGGGTCCGGCGCCTCGACGAAGAGCCTCGCCGGGGTCAGTCGGCGGCGGTACGCCGTCAGCACGCCGTTCGTCCGCCGTCCGGCGGCGCGCGAAGAGGCGGAGCCGTGGCGTACCGCCGCGGCTCAGGCGTAGCGAGGCTGATCGGTCCAGTGCCAAGCGGAAACGAGAAGTGGCGATGGACGCGGTGGACGAAGAGCGCCTCTGCAGGCGAACGCCAGTACGGCGTCATTGGGTGAAGCTGGCCGATTGCACCGAGCCTTCGGGCCTCGCGCGCAGACACGTACGAGAGCTCCTCGAGGGCCATGCCGCGCCGGAGCGGGTCGACGATGCCGTTCTGATCGCCTCGGAGCTCGTGGGCAACGCGCTCAGGCACACAGTCGGCGGACCGGACTGCATGTGCGTGGAGGTCTACCGGAACGTGGCGGTACTGCGAGTCCATGACGCGGGACGGGATGTCTCCAGGGTCCGGGCACGCTCCGTGGAGGAGTCGGTAGAAAAGTTGACAGGCAGTGGTCTCGGACTGCTGCTCGTCGGGGAGTTGGCCTCCACGTGGTCCGTCCGGCCGACCGCGATCGGCAAGGAAGTGGTCGTGGTTCTCGCCTTGGGCGCCAGCGGGCTACCCGAGCGTGACGTTCCTCCGCACATCCCAGCGGTAGGTCCGCCCCTCACGGCGGAGCTCCACCAACTGGACGGCGGACACGGAGAGTTCGACAGCTGGTAGAGCGCGAAGTCCTGAGACCGTCTCCACAACGGGCGCGGCGGGGCGCCGGCGGTTGTTGTACGCGAGGCTCAGGTGCGGCCGGAAAGCGGACGTCGGCTTCTTCGGGGCCAGACTGACGCTGCTCCCCGCCTTGGCCAGCGCGTGGTGCAGCCGGAGCAGGGGCTCCCAGGGGCCGAGGGACAGGCGGACGGCGCCTCGGGAGCCGGCCAGCGGCATGGCGCGTACGGAGAACGCGGAGGGCAGCAGCGCCTCGGTGTCCCGCGCCAGGCTGTCCAGCTGGCCGGGGGTGACGACGCCGGGCGTTCCGACTCGGGCGAGGGTGATGTGCAGTCCGTCCGCCGGCACCGGGTCGAGGCCGAGGGGTGCCAGCTCCTCCTGGCAGTGCCCGGCGAGAGCGGCTAGCCGCTGATCATCCGGGAAGGTCAGCATCCAGTAGTACGCACGGCTGCCGTCCGACCAGCCGGGGCGTGCCCAGTGGTCGGTCATCTCGTCGAGTGCGCTGAACGCCGCCCAGTCGTGGGCCGCGGTGACCGCCGGATCGTGCGTGTCGGCGGGAGGCTCGGCGGGGAACGCGGCGGGGTCGGCGCTGAGCAGGGGCACCCGGCGTACTCCTTCGGCTTCACACTGCCCCGGAGCACGACGACATCAACAGCGCCTAAGACGCGGATGACGCCATGGCCAGGGCCGCTGGCTGCGAGCTCCAGGCACGGAACTCATCGCCATAATCGCGTACCGCCGAATGATCACGCCACGGCCCGGCCTGCTCGTGCAGGTCACGGGAGCGTTGGTAGACGGAGCTGATCGGTGTGCCTCCGCACAACCGCAGGGCCTCACGGCCCAGCGCCATCGCGTGGTCGATGTCGGGCGTGCGCTGCTGCAGCAGCGCGGTGGCGACGTCGAGGCGTACGAGCGAGCGGCTCCAGGAGGAGGCCGAGTGCTCCACCAGATCGTCGATGTGCTCGGCGTCGCGCAGTACCTGGGCCGTGTTGCGCAGCGCCACGTGTGACGTGACGGCGTTGGCCAGCGTCCTGGCCCGTCCGTACGGCTCGAAGGAGATGCAGGAGGTCAGCCCGACGGGTACCTCGTGGAGGTCGGAGAGGCGGAGTGCCTGTCCGATGGTCTGCTCGACGGCACGCTGGTCGCCGGTCTTGCCGAGGGCCCGGGCCCGGCCGTTGGCGAGCAGGCGGATGCACTGGGCGTGGCGTGGGGCTCGCTCGACGGCCGCGGTTGCGCAGGCGTCCGCCTCGTCGTACCGGCCGGCGTAGTAGAGGCTGAAGGAGAGGGTGCCGCACGCCCAGAGGTCGGTGTCCAGGTCGCCGATCTCACGGCTGAGCTCCCGGGCTTCGGTGCAGTACGCCTCCGAGAGCGCGAAGTCGCCCGTGTTCACCGCCATGTAGCCGAGCAGGCCGGAGGCGCGGGCGGCGAGGCGGAAGAGCTCCCGGCGCGTGCGTGGGGGCTGGCGGCCGTCGAGGAGGGTGTGGGCGAGCTGCCGTAGCTGGCGGGCCTGGGGGCGGAGGACGTACGGCCCGTCCTGTTCGTACCGGCTGGCGATGCCCTCCAGCGAGGAATCGAGGAAGGCGAGCGTCGCGTCGTCGGCGTTGCTGGCCGTGAGCTGCCGGGTCCGGGTGACGATGTCCAGTGGGTTCTCGTCGTCGGGTGGCGGAGGCGCACTCGTCGCCTGCCGGCCCGTGCTCGACTCCTCGTCGCGGTCGTGCGCGGAGTCGCCGTCGTACGCCGTGGAGAACAGCTCGGACACGGGTCTGCCCAGCATGTGCTCCAGAACCCGGCAGGCGTCAGGACGGGGCAGAGTCAGCAATTCCCCGCCGTACCAGCGGTCGAACTGACGTGGAGAGACCTGGAGGGACGCCAGGCGGGGGTCTCGGTCGAGCTCTGCCAGCCGGGCGGCGGCCCGCTCGTACTGCGCGGCGAAAGCCTCGTGCGTCGTCAGGTGCCGTTGCTGGAGCAGCTGCCTAAGCAGCGTTGTCCGTGGCATGGCCCACCCTCCTGGTACGGCGTAAGGACCGACGCGCAGGCGCGTGCCGGTAGCGAGGTCGTGGCCTGCTCGCCCATCGGTCGGCTGCGGCGCACGCCCGTACCAACGCGCGGCGCGACTCCTGACAGCATGCCGACGCAACCACCAACTAGGCAATATGTCTGGTGAAGTTGACCCGTATGGGTTGTAGAGGTGTCGCCGGTACGGAGAGACTTCCGGCATGGCCTTGAAGAGAAGCCTGGTCCCGCAGTCGGTGTACCGGCGACAGCTCGCGGCACGGCTGAAGGAACTGCGTGACGCGACCGGGCTCACCCTCACCGAGGTCGCCGACCAACTGGAGGTCAACCAGGGGTCGCTGAGCCGGATCGAGAACGGTGAACGTGGTACGACGCCGGTCCTCGTCCGGGCACTGCTGGACCTGTACGGCGTCGACGACGAGCATCGGCGCGCCGACGTGCTCGACCTCGTACGGGCGGACAAGGAGCAGCAGAAGCCCTGGTGGCGGAAGTACTCGACGGTGCTCACCCCGACGCGCTACGACGGGTACCTCGCGCTGGAGGCCGGCGCGACGCACCTCGCCAGCTATCAGCCGATGCTCGTGCCGGGGCTGCTCCAGACCGAGGACTACGCGCGTGCCGTGATCTCCCAGATGAGGAAGGACCTGTCCCCGCCACAGGTCGAGTCCCTGGTCAGGGTACGCATGGAGCGGCAGAACAGCCGCCTGGGCGGTGAGGCCCCTGCCAGGCTCTGGGCGATCCTCGACGAAGCCGTGCTGCGCAGGACGGTCGGCTCCCTTGACGTGATGCGCGACCAGATGCGGAAGCTGGTGGAGACGAGCGAGCGGCCGAACGTCACCGTGCAGCTCCTGCCGTTCTCGCTCGGCGCGCATCCCGGGCTGTACGGCCCGTTCGTCATCCTGACGTTCCCGCACCCCACGCCGGATCTGGTGTGGCTGGAGAACCCCAAGAACTCCGTGTATCTCGAGTCCCCGGAGGACGTGGACAACTACACGGAAATCTTCGATCAGTTGAGGGACAGCGCCCTCGACCCGTCGGAGACCCGCACCCATATCGCACGCATCAGCAAGGAGCTCGAAGAGTGAGCACGCCCCGCATGGCCGCCCCGCACGACGTCACCGCAGCCCGGCACGACGTCGACCTCGCACGCGCGCGTTGGCGGAAGAGTTCGTACAGCGGGGGTGCGAACGACTGCTTGGAAGTCGCTGTCCTGGGCAAACATGCCGCAGTGCGCGACTCAAAGGACATCAGCCGTGGACTGTTGCTCTTCCCGAAGACGGCGATGCGCGCGCTGGTTGGCGGAATCGCCAGCGGAGCAATCGGTGAGCACCTGGGCTGAGCAGAGAGCTGGGGCGTAGAGGAGAGAGACGTGTCGCCGTCGTAGGCGTAGGCGTCTCGGGTCTCACGACCGGCGTGGCGCTGACTGAGGCCGCGCTGCGAAACGTCCGACATGGCCGGTCTCGCGCACCCGCGAAGCCGGTCATCTCCCGTACGCGCGCTTCCAGCGCGCTCGGTGCCGGGAGTCTCCCTGGCCGCGGCCGTTCACCTCACTCAGGGAGAGCAGGGAGGCTCCGTTGTTCCACAGAGCGAGGTGGTCGCGGTGCACCGCGAGGATGCCGTGCTGCACGGCGAACCGCTCGGAGGGGCGGCTGAAGCGCGTGGTCGTCACGAACACCGCCAGGTCGGCCCCGAAGTGCACCTTGGCACCCAGCAGATCGCGTAGCTCGCGACTCGCGATCGTGCTGCTCGGCGCGTAGCGCTTGCACTGGATCACCATGCTCCGGCCGTCCGGAAGGCGGCCGACGACGTCGGCGCCGTTGTCGTTCGCACCGCCCACCCGCCGCACCTGCGTGCAGCCGTCCCGTCGGCACAGGCTTGCGACCAGGTCCTCGAACTCGGTGCCGGTCATCGCGTCCACCTCGGCGAGCGTCCGGTGACCGGCCTTCACCGCCTCTTCCTGCCGCCAGAGACGGTCCCGCCCGCGCACGAGCCGGTCCGTACGCCACAGCCACCAGGCCGCCGCTCCGGCGCCGCCGAGGACCAGTGCGCCCGTGATGTACGGCCACACGGCCGACCAGAACACCACCAGCAGGACCAGCACCAGACCACCGCCGGCCGCCACCGCCTTAAGCCGCGCCGCCCGCCGCCTGCGAGCAGCCGCACCCCGTCTACGCCCAGCCACGCTCGAAACTCCTCCTCCACAGGTCCGTGTACGGCAGTCTGATCAGCCCGAGGCAGCGCGAGAAGGGAGCGAGTTGGCCATGTCCGGATCCTGAAGGTCTCGCCGATTGCCGGTCGACGTCAGCTTGGTCGGCACCGAAGCCGATGACTCGCATCGACCCCATCCTTGGCATCATCACCATGGCTCGTTGCCGGCACTGAAACGGAGACGCTCGTGGGGGACAGATGGCGGCTGTTGCTGGGGGAGCGGCAGGTCATGTTCGGCAAGAACAAGTTTCCGTCGCGGCTCATGGCCATCTTCCAAGAAGAAGACAAGTACATGCAGGACGACTGGGCTCAAGCCGTCGACCAGCTCAACAGCGTTCCCTTGGGCGAAGAGATCCCGCCAGAGCTTCAGGAATTTGCAACGCTCATCGAGTTGGACGATGACGTCGACACGTTTGACCGTTTTGGCTACCGCACCACAGTCGCAACCGTCCTTGCCCGACTGAAGCTCATGGGCTTCACGCCCGAGGCCAGCAGGCGCTCGATGGCAGAGATCCGCAGATCGAACCTCAAAGAGAACGGGGAAGCAGAAGACATCCTCCTTGTATTTGGGAACCAGATCACCGAGCAAACACCTCATCAGATGTCTCCCGAGCAGGTCGTCGATAACGGACTCAAAGCCCATATCAAGGCTTGCACCCGCTACGGATTCAACGACAAGCATCTCGACCTGGTGGAGCTGAACTGCCTAGAGGCGTTGGCATACCATTTTGACGACGACTCGGATGATCCGAGGTTCCTCCTTGCAGCCATCCTGCATGGCCAGGATTCGCAGAACACAGTGACGATGGACCTGTCGGACCTTCTGGCGGCCGACTATTGCAACAGCTCTGAAGACCTGTCTGCCCAGGCCATCCGAGAGTTGAGCTCACTCACAGCGAACACAGGCCCCATCATCGTGATCACCGAAGGCAAGTTTGACGCCCAGGTCATACCTCGGGCGCTCAGACTCGTCCGTCCCGAAATCGCCGGATACTTCAAATTCTGGGACATCGAAACGATGAAGGCCGCTGGTGGCGTCGATCAGGTCGTCAAAAACATGAGAAGTTTCGCGGCGGCCGGCGTCATGAACCGGGTGATCGGGATCTTGGACGACGACACGGCAGGTCGGCAAGCTGAAAAGCTGCTTGCCAGCACTCCTCTGCCTGAACATTACGCAGTCTGTAGGCTGCCCGACCTCGACTATGCACATGCCTATCCGACCGAAGGCCCCTCAGGGGCTTCCGTCGACGACGTGGCAGGTCGTGCATGTTCCGTGGAGTTCTACTTCGGACAGAACTGCCTTCTTGGAACAGACGGGAAGCTGGTCCCGGTCCGATGGAGGGGCCGCAACGATGCGATGAACGATCGCCAAGGGGAGCTCGTCAACAAACCCCACGTCCAGAGGCGCATCAAGGAGATGCTCCGATCCGCCGAAGCTGGGGAGGACCCCCTTGGGAGTGACTGGGACCCGATGCGACGCCTTGCTGAGAGGCTCGTGAACCTGGCAGTGCCTGACCCCGAATGACCACCCGAGGCGGTGAGCGGGCACGGCTGACCGCGACCGAGGACGCAGGCCGCAGCCTCTCCATCTCCGACGAGCCCGAGCGCTGATCTCAGAAACCACAGGACGGAACGGTGGTCGGTCACCGAGGATGTCTCGCTGTGATGCAGACCCTCTCGAGTCCCACTCTGGCCGTCCTGATCAAGATCGCTGTCACGCGAACGGCGAAGGAGATCCACACGAGCTTGCTCGCCGCCAACCTGGACCGGTTCATCACCGAGGCATCCTCCAAAGAGAGGCTCGTCCAGACGGTCTTGATGGACGCCCGGCGAGCGGCGCAGAAGGGCGACAAGGACGCCCACCGCGGCCTGCTTGCGTTCGCCAAGGAGCAGACGAGCGGCTTCCGGCACCCCGACGAACTGGGTCCAGAGACTTTGCTGTTCCAGCTCAAGGACGCCCTTCTTGCAGACGGCTACGACCTCCAGTGGGACGACCCGAACATCCAGAAGGAGGCCGACCTCGACAGCTGGATCGAAATCCGCAAGGGGCCCGTCGTCTATCACATCCGTCCGACTGAAGCGCC
Source organism: Streptomyces sp. P17 (assembly GCF_032436805.1). Classification (NCBI taxonomy): domain Bacteria; kingdom Bacillati; phylum Actinomycetota; class Actinomycetes; order Kitasatosporales; family Streptomycetaceae; genus Streptomyces; species Streptomyces sp. P17. Next base: position 45,896 of record NZ_JAVRBF010000022.1, read on the forward strand.
GGGCGTCGAGATGGCCAAGGAGATCAGCGGTCTGGAGGCGCAACTCGGCGCCGCCGGCTTTGAGGTCGCCCTCAACCACTACAAGCAGGCTGTCGACAACCTCAACCATCACAACTACGAGGCCAGCAACGGCGCCCTCCGCCCGATGCTCGAAGACGTGACCTTTCGAGTCGCGCAGAAGTACGGCTACACGGGCACCTCGGGCGGCAACGCCATCAACTTCATGGTCGACCAGAAGAAGGTTGTACCCGCAAAGTGGGGCCGACTCCTGCAGGGGGCCTGGGACATCTCGCACCCCGATGGGCCCCACCCTGGCCGATCCAACGCAGACGAGGCGCGCTTCAGGATGCTGATCATCACCAGCATCGTCCGAAGGCTGCTTCAGCACGCTGGACTCTGATCCGACTGTCAATCTGTTGAAGCAGCCCCGGCCGACTGCGTCGCCGATGGCTGAGACGCGATAAAGAGCTATGCCCGGCCTACAGCTTCGCCTGCAGACGGTCAGTGGTCAGTTCCAAACAGCGCCCACAAGCCGGCGGACAACCGCACGCTGTGGGAGGAGATCGTCGGCGAACGGACGCCTCTTCCCCCAGCCTCGGCCGAGAGGACGACCACGTGATCACCTTCGCCGAGCAGCAGATCGACCGCACCTGCCGGGCAGGAGAAGAAGCCTGGTTCGTCAGCGACGCCCGGCCCATCCGCGACCACGGCTGGCCGACTGGTGGCATCACCGTTCCCGCGCACGCCCGTGCGGGGGCTCTGGTGGTCCGATGCGGATCACGCCAGTCGAGCGGGCCGCCGCCTCCGCCGCGCTGGGATGCCCGATGTGGGAGCTGGGGCCGTGTGCCAGGTGCGGCCAGCTGATGCGCAGGTACGGGCGGTACGCGGCGATGTACTGCCGCGTGTGCCGGGCGGTCCTCAACGGGCCGTAACCGGGAACTGCAACCAAAACTGCAACCACGGAACGACGAAGGCTCCGACCGAGATCCGGTCGGAGCCTTCGTTTGCCCAGGTGGGCGGCTGCGGAGGATACGAGATTCGAACTCGTGAGGGGTTGCCCCCAACACGCTTTCCAAGCGTGCGCCCTAGGCCTCTAGGCGAATCCTCCGCCGGAAACATTACATGACCGAGAAGGGTGCTCGCGAACTCGTTCCCACCTGCTGACGTCGGGTACTCTGTGCGGAGCCCCTCACGCGGCGCTATCTGACTGAACTCCCCCAGGGCCGGAAGGCAGCAAGGGTAGGTTGGCTCTGGCGGGTGCGTGGGGGGCGCTTGCGTTTCCGGGCGGAGGCCGTACGTGGGGCCGGGTTGTCAGTGGGCGCCTATAACCTCGTATGCGTGTCGTCTCTCGCGCTGTACCGCCGCTATCGCCCGGAGTCGTTCGCCGAGGTCATCGGGCAGGAGCATGTCACCGACCCGTTGCAGCAGGCGCTGCGGAACAACCGGGTCAATCACGCGTACCTGTTCAGCGGTCCGCGCGGGTGTGGCAAGACGACCAGCGCTCGGATTCTCGCGCGGTGCCTGAACTGTGAGCAGGGTCCTACGCCGACCCCGTGCGGGGAGTGCCAGTCCTGCCGGGACCTGGCGCGCAACGGCCCCGGTTCCATCGACGTCATCGAGATCGACGCCGCTTCGCACGGTGGTGTCGACGACGCCCGTGAGCTGCGGGAGAAGGCCTTCTTCGGGCCCGCCTCCAGCCGCTACAAGATCTACATCATCGACGAGGCCCACATGGTCACGTCGGCCGGCTTCAACGCCCTGCTCAAGGTCGTCGAGGAGCCCCCGGAGCATCTGAAGTTCATCTTCGCCACCACCGAGCCCGAGAAGGTCATCGGGACGATCCGGTCGCGGACCCATCACTACCCCTTCCGGCTCGTGCCGCCCGGGACCCTCAGGGAGTACCTCGCCGAGGTCTGCGGGCGCGAGAACATCCCCGTCGAGGACGGCGTACTCCCGCTCGTGGTGCGCGCCGGCGGCGGTTCCGTGCGTGACTCCATGTCCGTCATGGACCAGCTGCTCGCCGGTGCGCGGGAGGAGGGTGTGACGTATGCCATGGCCACCTCCCTGCTGGGGTACACCGACGGGTCGCTGCTCGACTCCGTCGTGGAGGCCTTCGCGACCGGTGACGGGGCCGCGGCCTTCGAGGTCGTCGACCGTGTCATCGAGGGCGGCAACGACCCCCGGCGCTTCGTCGCCGACCTGCTGGAGCGGCTGCGGGACCTCGTCATCCTCGCCGCCGTCCCGGACGCCGTGGACAAGGGGCTCATCGACGCCCCCGCGGATGTGCTGGAGCGTATGCAGGCCCAGGCCGGCACCTTCGGCGCCGCCGAGCTCAGCCGCGCCGCCGACCTCGTCAACGACGGCCTCACCGAGATGCGGGGCGCCACCTCGCCCCGGCTCCAGCTCGAACTGATCTGCGCGCGCGTGATGCTCCCCGCCGCGTACGGGGACGAGCGTTCGGTCATGGCCCGGCTGGACCGGCTGGAGCGCGGCGTGAACTTCTCCGGGGGCGGCGCGGCTCCCGCGATGGGCTACGTCCCCGGGCCCGAGGCCCACGCGCAGGCCCAGGGTCCCGTCCAGGGCGCCGCGGTTCCGCCGGGCGGCGGCCCGGCCGTGGCCCGTGCGGCGGTACGGGGTCCGGGCGCCCCGGACGGCCGGCCCGCCCCGGACGGCCGGCCCGCCCCGGACGGCCGGCCCGCCCCGGCACCGGAGCCGACCCCGGCTCCTCAGGCACCCGAGCCCTCGCCGGCACCACCCACGCCCGCCCCTGCGCCCACCCCCGCCCCCGGCGCCTGGCCCACCGCCACCACCGCCGGCAGCGGCCGCCGCCCGGGTGGCTGGCCCACCGCAACCCCCACCGGCACCGGAGCCCAGCCTGCTCCCGCACCGAGCCCCCCCGCTCAGGCGCCCGCTCCAGCCCCTGCTCCCACCCCTGCCCCGCAGCCCGCGGCCGCCCCCACCGGCGGCCTCGACCCCCGCATGCTCTGGCCGAACATCCTGGAGTCCGTCAAGAACCGCCGCCGCTTCACCTGGATCCTGCTCAGCCAGAACGCCCAGGTGACCGGCTTCGACGGCACCACCCTCCAACTCGGCTTCGTCAACGCCGGCGCCCGCGACAACTTCGCGAGCAGCGGCAGCGAGGACGTCCTGCGGCAGGCGCTCGCCGAGCAGTTCAACGTCCAGTGGAAGGTCGAGGCGATCGTCGACCCGTCGGGCGGCGGCGGCCCGGCCCCCGCGCAGGGCGGTTCTTCCGGTTACGGCGGAGGCGGCTACGGCGGCGGTGGCGCTACGGCGTCCCCCACGCGCCCGGCGCCTCCCCAGCCCGCCCCCGCCCCCGCCCCCGCGGCTCCGGCACAGGCGGCGCCCGCCCCAGCGCCCCGCACCCCGGCCCCCGTGGACCGGCCCCCGGCCCCGGAGCCCCCACCCCCCGTCGCCCCCGAGGACGACATCCCGGAGGACGACGATCCGGACCTCAACGAATCGGCCCTGTCCGGCTACGACCTGATCGTCCGGGAGCTCGGCGCGACGGTGGTCGAGGAGTTCACGAACGAGTAGCCGCCTCTCGAACCGAGCCTGGCCTCGTACGAACCCACAACCCCTGCCCACCGCCCCCTTCGGCAGCCCGCACAATCCCGCCATCCCCGCTCCGGTTAGGCTGACCCCCGTGAAGGTCCTCGTCATCGGCAGCGGCGCCCGCGAACACGCCCTGTGCCGCTCCCTGTCCCTCGACCCCGACGTCACCGCGCTGCACTGCGCCCCCGGCAACGCCGGCATCGCGGAGGTGGCCGAGCTGCACCAGGTCGACGCCCTGGACGGCGCCGCCGTGTCCGCGCTGGCCACTCGGCTCGGCGCCGACCTGGTTGTCGTAGGGCCGGAGGCGCCCCTCGTCGCGGGGGTCGCCGACGCCGTGCGCGACGCGGGCATCCCGGTCTTCGGTCCCTCGGGGGAGGCCGCGCAGATCGAGGGCTCCAAGGCCTTCGCCAAGGACGTGATGGCGGCGGCCGGGGTCCCGACGGCCCGGTCGTACGTCTGCACCACGCCCGAGGAGGTCGACGAGGCCCTCGACGCCTTCGGTGCCCCCTACGTCGTCAAGGACGACGGTCTCGCCGCAGGCAAGGGCGTCGTCGTGACCGCCGACCTGGAGGCCGCGCGGGCGCACGCCAACGCCTGCGAGCGGGTGGTCATCGAGGAGTTCCTCGACGGCCCCGAGGTCTCCCTCTTCGCCATCACCGACGGCGGGACGGTCCTGCCCCTGCAGCCCGCCCAGGACTTCAAGCGGGCCCTGGACGGGGACAAGGGGCCGAACACCGGCGGCATGGGCGCGTACTCCCCGCTGCCCTGGGCCGACCCCAAGCTGGTGGAGGAGGTCATGGAAACCGTCCTCCAGCCCACCGTCGACGAGATGCACCGCCGCGGCACCCCGTTCTCCGGGCTGCTGTACGCCGGTCTCGCCATCACCTCCCGGGGTGTGCGCGTGATCGAGTTCAACGCCCGTTTCGGTGACCCGGAGACCCAGGTCGTCCTCGCCCGTCTCAAGACGCCGCTGGCCGGTGTCCTGCTGGCCGCCGCCAAGGGCGAGCTCGCCGACCTGCCGCCGCTTCGCTGGAGCGCCGACGCCGCGGTCACCGTGGTCATCGCCTCGCACAACTACCCCGGCACCCCGCGCACCGGCGACCCGATCACCGGCCTCGACGAGGTCGCCGCCCAGGACGCCCCGCACGCGTACGTCCTGCACGCGGGCACCCAGACCGACGGCGACGCCGTGGTCAGCGCGGGTGGCCGCGTCCTGTCGGTCACGGCGACCGGCGAGGACCTGGCCCAGGCCCGCGAGCGCGCGTACCGGGCGGTGGCCCGGATCCGCCTCGACGGCTCCCAGCACCGTACGGACATCGCGGCGAAGGCGGCCGCCGAGTAGGCGGTCGTCACCCCTCCCGATGAACCCTCCGGGCCCCGGTTCCGTCTCAGGAACCGGGGCCCGATGCTTGCTGTCCGTCATCCACCTTTCCCCAGAGCCATTCCATCGAGTGACCGATGCCCCATCCGGCTGACGGAGGCCTGGCCCCCAACTAGGGTGCGGCGCAAGCGTTCCGGCACTTGGCCCACCGGCATTGCGATGTCAGTGACGGGTGCCACAGTGGGGGAGTGACCAACACCAGGACAGGTTGGACAGGCAGCGCAGCCTTGACGGCCCGCGCATCGGGGAGGGGGTGAGGTCCGGTCGTGACCGGTATGGGTGTGGAGGCGGGCGCGCAGACCGCGCGTTCCCGGGCGCTGGCCGTGCTGCGGATCCGTAGCCGGGCGCTGGCCGTCGCCCTGTTGCCCGCGGCGCTCGCCGTGGTGCTGCTGGCCGGCGGTTCCACCGGCCACCTCGTGGGTCCCGGCTGGCATGCCGCCCGCTGGGCCGTGAGCTGTGTCGCCGTGCTCGTGCTGCTGGCGGCGGGCGGAATCGCGCTGGTCGTGGCCCGCTCCCGGCCGGCCGTCAGTCCGACGGTCCCGATCGTGGAGGATTCGGCGCCGGATCTGTACCGGATGGTGCGTGACCTGGCCGACCGCCTGGACGTCCCCGCACCCTCCGCGATAGCGCTCACACCGGACTGCGACAGCTGGCTGGAGGACCGCACCCACCCGGCCCACGGCCCGCCCCCGCGCGAGGACCGGGACGAGCTCACGGGCGGCCTGCGCGGCCCGCACCGCCGGGCCACGGCGGCCCCGGTCCTGGTCATCGGCTCCCCGTTCCTGTGGTGGATGCGCGTGGGCGAACTCCGCGCCGTCCTCGCCCCGGTGGTCGCCGGCACGGGACCCTCGGCGCACCCCGACATAGCCGCGGCCCGCCGTTTCGTACGGGGCCTGGACGCGGCGGTGGCGGTGACCTCGGCGCCGAACCGGGGTCCGCTGTCCCGGGCCGCTCTGTCCGGCGTCGGCAGAGTTTCCCGCCTGCTGCTGCGCAGCTGCCGGGAACACGCGGCGGAGATGGAGCGCGGGGTGGCCGCGGCGGCGGCGGAGCGTGCACAGGCTGTGGATTACGGTCTGCGCATCGTCGCCCAGGAACAGGTCGGCCTGGCCTACGCGGGCTGGGACCGCCTCCTGACCCGAGTGGCACTCCCGGCCTGGCGGATGGGCCGCTGGCCGTCCCGCCTGGACGCGGGAGTGGTGGCGGCCCTGACAGAACTCTCCCGCCGGGACCGCCTGGCCGAGGGCTTCGCCTCCCGCCTGGGCGAACGCCCCGCCTGTGACCTCCTGGAGGAGCCGGGCGCGGTGGACGAGGCGGCCTCGCTGCTGGCCGCCCGCCTCTTCCACGGCGGCCCCGCGGAAGCGGGACCGGACTGGTCCCCGGTGGGCTGGCAGGAGTACCCGGAGGAGGTGGTGGACCGCAAATGGCGCACGGACGCAGCCCGCCTCCACAGAGTCCTCGACACCCTGGGCGTCCGCCGCCCCGGCCCCCACTCCGGCGGCCCAACCCTGTCCAGGGTCCTGGACCACCTGTCGACCCCGGACGGCCCGGCAACGCCCGAGCCCGCACCCGCCGAGGGCACCGTGACAGAGGCCGAAGACGGGAACACTCCGAGGGTGGAACGCGACGCCGACGAACCCGACAACGAACGCAGCGCCGCCCTCGCCGCAGGCCTCACCGCCGAACTCGCCCGTGAAGAGTCCGCCACCCCCACCCCCGAATCCACCCCCACCCCCGACACCCCCCTCTGGGACGACGGCACCCTCCCCCTCTTCCCCCTCCAGCCCCCCCGCTCCCCCCGAGAACTGCTCGCGGACCACGTCACCGCCATGGTCTGCTGCGCCGCCATGGACACCGCGGGCGCCGCCCCCGGCCTGGACTGGCTCGACGGCCCCACCCTCCTCGTCAACGGAGAACGCGCCGTCGACCTCACCCCCCGGGTCCTCAGCCTCATCGAGGAGGGCGACCCGGCCCCCCTGAAGGCCTGGCTGATCGAATCCGGCATACGCCCGGAAAAGCCGGTACGGCTCGTCTGACAGCCCCAGCACAAGCCCCAGAACAGCCCCGGAACGGCCCACAGCACCCCCGGCCGAGCCCCCACTTACCGGAACCTCGAATTCCACTTTCGGCCAATTCGCAACGAATAGTGACAGCATGCGTGCGCAATGTGATGTGCTGGGACCGATCGCGCACATGGCAAGGGCTTGCGACATACGACCGTCACGACAACGCCATAACGACCACGGGGGCAAGAGGGAGGGGAGCGACCATGGGGTCGGAGCAGATCCGCCGCTGGGAGTCGGGAGCACTCGCGCACGCCGTCACGGACCCCTTCGGCCAGGGCCCCGTCCCCTGGCTCCGTGGCACGGAGATGTACTTCGACGACACGGGCCAGGTGGTCCCCTGGTACGTCGACACCCCCAAGGACGCACCGACGCCCCCGGGCGCACACCGCGTACCCGGCCCCCGTAACGCCAAGAGCCCCCGCCGCACCGAAGGCCCCCGCTCCGCCGACGACGTGCACCGCCAGATCAAGGGCTTCACCTCCACCGGCGCGGTCGCCCCCGGCGAGGCCGTCGACTTCCACATCACCGTCGACCCGCCCCAGGAATTCGCCGTCGACATCTACCGCATCGGCCACTACGGCGGAGACGGCGCCGCGAAGATCACGACGAGCCCTCGCCTGTCCGGCATCGTCCAGCCGCCCCCGCTCACGGCCGACCGCACGGTCTCCTGCCACCACTGGTGGCTGTCCTGGCGGCTGCAGATCCCGTCGTTCTGGAGCATCGGCGCGTACGTCGCCGTCCTCACCACCGTCGACGGCTACCGCTCCCACATCCCGTTCACGATCCGCGACAACCACCCGGCGGATCTGCTGCTGCTCCTGCCGGACATCACCTGGCAGGCGTACAACCTCTACCCGGAGGACGGCCGCACCGGCGCCAGCCTCTACCACGCCTGGGACGAGAACGGCCGGCTGCTCGGCGAGGCCGACGCGGCGACGACCGTCTCCTTCGACCGCCCGTACGCCGGCGCGGGCCTCCCCCTGCACGTGGGCCACGCCTACGACTTCATCCGCTTCGCCGAGCGCTACGGCTATGACGTCGCCTACGCCGACGCCCGCGATCTGCACGCCGGCCATGTCGACCCCACCCGCTATCGCGGCCTGGTCTTCCCCGGCCATGACGAGTACTGGTCCCCGCACATGCGCCGCACGGCCGAGCTGGCCAGGGAACACGGCACCTCGCTGGTCTTCCTCTCCGCCAACACCATGTACTGGCAGGTGGAGTTGGGCCCGTCCCCGTCCGGCGTCCCCGACCGACTGCTGACCTGCCGCAAACGCAGGGGCCCGGGCAAGCCGGTCCTGTGGCGCGAGATCGACCGCCCCGAGCAGCAGCTGGTCGGCATCCAGTACGCGGGCCGGGTCCCCGAGCCCCACCCCCTGGTCGTCCGCAACGCTGAGCACTGGCTGTGGGATGCCACCGGCGCCCACGAGGGCGACGAAGTCGACGGCATGGTCGCGGGCGAGGCCGACCGCTACTTCCCGCGCACCGCGCTGCCCGAGCACGAGGAGCGCATCCTGCTGGCGCACTCCCCGTACACCGACGGCGAGGGAGCCCTCCGCCACCAGGAGACGTCCCTCTACCGTGCCCCCTCCGGCGCCCTGGTCTTCGCGTCCGGCACCTTCGCCTGGTCCCCCGCCCTGGACCGCCCGGGCCATGTGGACCCCCGCATCCAGCGCGCCACCGCCAACCTCCTGGACCGCATCTGCAAGCGTGACTGAGCTCACCCAGAGCACCCGCGGGCGCCCGAGGGCACCCCAAGTCCAAGGTCAGGGCCTCATACGGGACAATCGACCCGTCGGCCCGCCCGTCTCCCACCGCCACCCTATTCGAGCCCTGCGGGCCCCCCTCAATTCAAACCACGGGGAGGAACCGTGTCCGGATTCGTAGAAAAGCCCGAGCCGTTCGAGGTTCCGGGCCTGGTACACCTGCACACCGGCAAGGTGCGCGACCTGTACCAGAACGAGGCGGGCGACCTCGTGATGGTCGCCAGCGACCGTATGTCGGCGTACGACTGGGTGCTTCCGACCGAGATCCCCGACAAGGGCCGCGTCCTCACCCAGCTCTCCCTGTGGTGGTTCGACCAGCTCGCCGACCTGGTCCCCAACCATGTGCTGAGCACCGAGCTCCCGCCCGGCGCCCCCGCCGACTGGGCGGGCCGCACCCTGATCTGCAAGTCGCTGAAGATGGTCCCCGTGGAGTGCGTGGCCCGCGGCTATCTCACCGGCTCCGGGCTAATCGAGTACAACGACTCCCGTACGGTCTGCGGCCTCGCCCTCCCCGAGGGCCTGGTCGACGGCAGTGAACTGCCCGCCCCGATCTTCACCCCGGCCACCAAGGCGGAGGTCGGCGAGCACGACGAGAACGTCTCGTACGAGGAGGTCGCCCGCCAGGTCGGCGCCGACACCGCCGCCCAGCTGCGCCAGGCCACCCTCGCCGTCTACTCCCGGGGCCGGGACATCGCCCGTGACCGCGGGATCATCCTCGCGGACACCAAGTTCGAGTTCGGCTTCGAGGGCGACACCCTCGTCATCGCCGACGAGGTCCTCACCCCGGACTCCTCCCGCTTCTGGCCGGCCGACCGGTGGGAGCCGGGCCGCGCGCAGCCGTCGTACGACAAGCAGTACGTCCGCGACTGGCTGACCTCGGCGGAGTCCGGCTGGGACCGCAAGAGCGAGCAGCCCCCGCCGCCGCTGCCGCAGCACGTGGTGGACGCCACCCGCGCCAAGTACGTGGAGGCGTACGAGCGTCTGACGGGCACGAGCTGGACGTGACGGAAGAAGCCCCCGGTGAGAACCGGGGGCTTCTTCCAAGAGAGCGGACGACGAGGCTCGAACTCGCGACCTCAACCTTGGCAAGGTTGCGCTCTACCAACTGAGCTACGTCCGCAGTGCGCCGTGGCGCGAGAGCAACTATACCCAACCTCGCTCGCGGGCGAGACGCACCGCCGCGTGACGGTTCTCCGCCCCGAGCTTGGAGACGGCCGAGGAGAGATAGTTCCGCACGGTCCCCTGGGACAGCGCGGCCCGCTCGGCGATCTCCGCGACGGGAGCTCCGTCGGCGGCGAGTTCCAGTACCTCGGCCTCGCGCGCGGTCAGCGGTGAGTCCCCGGCGGAGATCGCGTCGGCGGCCAACTCGGGGTCCACATAACGGTTCCCGGCGCGGACCGTGCGGATGATCTCCGCGAGCCGCTGGGCGCTGACGGTCTTGGGGACGAACCCGCGCACACCCGCCGCAAGCGCCCGCTTGAGGTGTCCGGGGCGGCCATGGCTGGTCACGATCATGACCTGGCAGGACGGCAGTTCCGCCCGCAGGGATGTGGCGACCTTCACACCGTCCGCGCCGGGCATCTGGAGATCCAGGACGGCCACGTCGGGCCGGTGGGCCCGAGCCATGGCCAGCGCCTCGGGACCGGTGGCCGCCTCGGCGACGACCACCAGGTCGTCCTCCAGCGAGAGCAGCGCGGCGAGCGCACCCCGGATCAGATGCTCGTCGTCGGCAAGAAGAACCCGCACGCTCACGCCACAACTCCCGCCAACGGCACCTCGGCCACCACCCGGAACACGCCCCCCTCGGCCCCGGCCTCCAACGTCCCCGCCACGGCGGCGAGCCGCTCGCGCAGCCCGGTGAGCCCGGAGCCGCCCTTCCCGGGGGGACCCACGACCCCGTCGTTCTCCACCGTCAGCACCACGCATTCCTCCCGCACCCGCACGGACACCGCACAGCGCTCCGCGTTCCCGTGCCGCAGCACATTCGTCGTGGCCTCCCGGACCACCCACCCGAGCGCAGACTGCACCTCTGCAGGCAGCCCCGCCACCGGCCCGCTCACCTCGCAGGAGATCCCGGCCGCCGTCAACACACCCTGCGCCCCGGCGAGTTCGGCTCCCAGGTCGGCCTCGCGATATCCCCGTACGACATCCCGCACCTCCCGCTGCGACTCCCGCGCGATGCGCTGCACCTCGGTCATCTGGTCCACGGCCTCGGGCCGCCCGCGCCGGGCGAGCTGGACGGCCAGCTCGCTCTTCAGGGCGATGACGGCCAGATTGCGGCCCATGACGTCGTGCAGGTCCCGCCCGAACCGCAGCCGTTCCTCGGCGACGGCGAGCCGGGCGCGGGTCTCACGGGCCTCGTCGAGTTCGTAGACGGCGTTGAGCAGCCAGACGGAGAAGGCGGAGGTGAAGGCGACGAACCCGCCACCGAGCAGTACCACCAGCGCGGTGGCGAGCCCGGCACCGGCGGGCAGCCCCAGGGGCCAGGTGACGACCCAGGCCCCCACCGCGAAGCCCCCGACGACGGCGAGCACCCGTCGGCGCTCCCGGACGCCGAGCGCGATGGTGCCCGCCCCGAAGGCCGTCACACCCCCGAAGACGGCGCCCGCCGCGGCCTCGACATCCTTTCCCCCGGGCCCGTGCTGGGCGACCGCGAGCGCGGCCACGGCGATCACCGCCGTGGCGGCGGCGAGCGCCCACAGCAGTCGCACCGGCTGCTCCCGCCGCCCGCGCGTCCAGTCCAGGGCCCGCGAGGAGGTCAGCATGGTGAGCCCGGCGTGCACGCACACCACGACCAGCAACCAGACCCCGACCCCCGCCCCCGCCTGGCCCAGGGCGGCGAGCCCGATGGAGAAGACCTCGACCACCCCGAAGAAGTGGAACGACCAGCGCGTATACGTCTCGACCTTCGCGGGCGTGCTCTTGCCCCGCCACCATCCCCCGGCCACGCGCCACTCCCCACTCTTCCCGTACCTCAGAACCTGGATCACATCCCCGGCCGGGCGCGCGGCGTCTGGCACGCACTCCCCCAAAGGGGGGACCCCCAGCCGCGTTGCCGAACCGCCCACGTGGCTCAGCCACGAGGGCGCTCCGGCGCGCCTTGCGATCGCACGCTCCCGCACGCTCGAACGGCTTCGCCGACTCGCGCGGGGGCACCCCCATCGCCGCCGCGCGCTGATCCGACCAGGGATGTGACCCAGGTTCTCAGCGCCGCGGCTCCCACCGGAACCACCGCCCTACAGCAAACACCGCGAGCCCGGTCCAGGCCAGCGCGGTGAGCAGGGCGCCCAGTGCCTCGTACACCGACAGGTCGCCGGTCCAGCCGCCGCGCACCAGTGTGATCACGGGGCTGAGCGGCAGCAGCTCGAACACCGAGGCCAGCCGGTCGGGCAGCAGCTCCAGGGGTACGGCGACGCCCGAGCCGATCATCGAGACGATCACGAACGGCATGGTGGTGACCTGGGCGCTCTCCACGGTCCGGGTCACGGCCGCCGTCACGGCCGCGAGCGCCGCACACAGCACCAGGCCGAAGAGCAGCCCCAGCACGGCGAGATGGGGTGCCGCGGGCGCGGGCACGTCCAGTACGGCGGTGCTCCCGGCGACCAGCACCAGTGACTGCACCAGACCGGTGGCGCCGATCGGCAGCGCGGTTCCGCACAGGATCTCGATGTCCCGCAGCTCCCCGGTGCGCAGCCGCTTGAGCACCAGTTCCTCGCGTCGGGCGGTGAGGATACCGGTGAGGGCGCCGTACACCCCGAACAGCAGGGAGAACCCGATCGCGGCGGGCAGCAGCACCAGGCCGACGCTCAGCCCGGCGTCCTCGACGTCCATGTCCTCGACGACGGGCCGGAGGCTGAACGGCAGCGCGAGCGGCACGAGCACGGCCGCGACGAGCGTGGCCTTGCTCCGCCCGAGCAGGGTGAACTCGGCACGGGCGAGGGCGCCGAGCCGGCCGGCCGACGTGGTGACGGCGCTCATGCCGCGACCTGCTCACGCGCCGCGATCCCCAGGAACGCCTCCTCCAGCGAGGCCGAGCGCACATCCAGCCGCCGCAGTTCCACCCCGGCCCCCCCGGCCCACACCAGCAGCCCGGTGGCGGCCCGCTGCAGGTCATGGGTCCGCAGCCGTACGACCCGCCCGTGCACCTCGTGCCCGCTCACCCCGAGCCGGTCGAGCGGCGGCAGGTCGCCGAGGAAGTACCCCTCGGGCAGTTCGAAGGAGATCCGGGAGGGCTGGGCGGCCGTCACCTCGGCCGGTGTCCCGGCCGCCGCGATGCGCCCCTCGTGCAGGATCGCGAGACGGTCGGCGAGGCCCTCGGCCTCCTCCAGATAATGCGTGGTGAGCAGGACGGTCGTGCCCCGCTCGCGCAGGGCCCGCACCAGTTCCCAGGTGTCCCGGCGGCCCTCCGCGTCGAGCCCGGTCGTCGGCTCGTCGAGGAACAGCACCTCGGGATCCCCGATCAGCGCGAGCGCCAGATCCAGCCGCCGCCGCTCACCGCCGGACAGCTGCTTCACCCGCACCCCGGCCCGCCGATCGAGCCCGACCAGCGCCAGCACCTCGCCCTCGGGCCGAGCCCCGCTCACACACCCGGCCCACATACGGGCGGTCTCCGCGACGGTCAGCTCGGACGGAAAGCCGCCCTCCTGGAGCATGACCCCGGTCCGCGGCCGTACGACGGCCCGCTCGGCGTGGGGGTCGTGCCCGAGCACCCGGACGCGTCCCTCTGCCGGACGGGCGAGCCCTTCCAGCAGTTCGACGGTGGAGGTCTTGCCCGCGCCGTTCGTGCCGAGCAGCGCGAAGATCTCACCGCGGGCCACCGAGAAGGTGATTCCGCGCACCGCCTCGAACCCGCCCCCGTACACACGCCGCAGGTCGGTGACCTCAATCACGTGTTCGTGTTCGTTCCTGTCCATGACTTCAGCGTCCCGGCGCCCGGGGCCGCGGGGCAGTGCGTGCTGTCATCACCCGGCATGACAAATGTCAGAAGCAAGTCAGGCAGCCGCGGGAAACACGAAAAGACCCCGGTCCGATGGACCGGGGTCTGATTCCCGAGCGGACGACGAGGCTCGAACTCGCGACCTCAACCTTGGCAAGGTTGCGCTCTACCAACTGAGCTACGTCCGCATTGCCTCCGACCGGCTCTCACCGATCGGCGCGAGCACCAGCCTACCTGATCCAGAAGGATGCCCGGTACGGCGATGCAGAGCGGGTGACAGGAATTGCACACTGCGCCTTCCCCCTGGAAGGGGGATGTTCTACTACTGAACTACACCCGCATGTACTCCGTGAGCTGGGCATTTCCGGCCCCGCCCGGCGGCGTGCTCCAGACTCTAGCTGATCGGGAGGGGTGCGGCGCAAGTCGGTTGTCCTCAGGGCCCGCTGACGCACCCTGAGGACGAGGGCGACGACTTCACCGCGCCGCGGCGAACGCCTCGTAGACCTTCTTGGGGATCCGTCCGCGCGCCGGTACGTCCATCTTGTTGGCCTGGGCCCAGGCCCGGACGGCCGCCGGGTCCGGGGCGACCTCGGTCTGCCGGTAGGCCTTGCCGGAGCGTGACCGCTTACGGCCGGCCTCCACGTAAGGCTCAAGCGCCTTGCGTAGTTTCTCGGCGTTCGCTTGGTTCAGGTCGATCTCGTACGACTTGCCGTCGAGTCCGAAGGCGATCGTTTCCGCCGCTTCCGAGCCGTCGATGTCGTCAAAGAGGGTGACCACGACCTTCTGCGCCACGAAATTGGTCCCTTCGTACGGCACGGGTGACAATTCATTTGTACAGTGCCCGACAATGCATTGTGAAGCCTGACTAAATCCTCCCGCGTGTCCGAGCGCAATAGGTATCGGGTGACGATCTCGGATCTTTCCCGGAACTTTTCCGTGTACCCGCTCTTCCGTCGCTCGTGACAACGGTCACGTAGTTTCCTACAACTCTACTCGCGTAGAAATTTTGTGCGGGTAGTCTGAAGGAACCTGCTCAGCACCACACACCGGGAGTGCCAGTGGCACGCGTCGTAGTCGACGTCATGCTCAAGCCGGAGATCCTCGACCCCCAGGGCCAGGCGGTGCAGCGCGCACTGCCGCGGCTGGGATTCGAAGGCATCTCGGACGTCCGTCAGGGAAAGCGATTCGAACTGGAAGTTGACGGGCCGGTCGACGAGGCCGCGCTCGCCCGCATCCACGATCTTGCGGAATCCTTCCTCGCCAACACCGTGATCGAGGACTTCACCGTCAAGGTGGAGGAAGTCGCGGAGGCCGTGAAGTGACCGCTCGTATTGGCGTCGTCACTTTCCCGGGAAGTCTCGACGACCGGGACACCCAGCGCGCGATCCGTCTCGCGGGTGCCGAACCCGTCGCCCTCTGGCACAAGGACAAGGACCTTCACCAGGTCGACGCCGTGGTGCTGCCCGGCGGTTTCTCCTACGGAGACTATCTGCGCGCCGGGGCCATCTCCCGCTTCTCGCCGGTGATGGAGACCGTCATCGAGCAGGCGAAGGCCGGTATGCCGGTCCTCGGCATCTGCAACGGCTTCCAGATCCTCACCGAGGCCCACCTGCTCCCCGGCGGGATGCTCGGCAACGACCACCTCCACTTCATCTGCCGCGACCAGAAGCTGCGGGTGGAGAACGCGGACACCGCCTGGACCGTCGACTACGAGTCCGGCCAGGAGATCCACATCCCGCTGAAGAACATGGACGGCCGGTACGTCGCCGACCAGTACACGCTGGACAAGCTGGAGGCCGAGGGGCGGGTCGCCTTCCGGTACCTGGACTTCAACCCGAACGGCTCGCTCAACGACATCGCCGGCATCACCAACGAGGCCGGCAACGTCGTGGGCCTGATGCCGCACCCGGAGCACGCCGTGGAGCTGCTCATCGGCAGCGGCCGCACCGACGGTCTCCCCTTCTTCACCTCGATCCTCAAGAAGCTGGTCAACGCATGAGCCGGACGCCTCTGGACACGGTCGAGCACGCGGCCGCGACCCCCGACGTCGAGCTGCCCTGGGCCGAACTCGGCCTGAAGAAGGACGAGTACGAGCGCGTGGTCGAGATCCTCGGCCGCCGGCCCACCGGTGCCGAGCTCGCCATGTACTCGGTCATGTGGTCCGAGCACTGCTCGTACAAGTCGTCGAAGGTGCACCTCCGCCAGTTCGGCGAGAAGGCCCCGCAGTCGGACGCCCTGCTCGTGGGCATCGGCGAGAACGCGGGTGTCGTGGACGTCGGTCAGGGTTACGCCGTCACCTTCAAGGTCGAGTCGCACAACCACCCCTCGTACGTCGAGCCCTACCAGGGCGCGGCCACGGGCGTCGGCGGCATCGTGCGCGACATCATCGCGATGGGTGCGCGGCCGGTGGCGGTCGTGGACCCGCTGCGCTTCGGGGCGGCGGACCACCCCGACACCAAGCGCGTCCTGCCGGGTGTCGTCGCCGGTATCGGCGGCTACGGCAACTGCCTCGGGCTCCCCAACATCGGCGGCGAGGTCGTCTTCGACTCCTGCTACCAGGGCAACCCGCTGGTCAACGCCGGTGCCATCGGCGTGATGCGGCACGAGGACATCCACCTCGCGAAGGCGTCCGGCGCGGGCAACAAGGTCATCCTGTACGGCGCCCGCACGGGCGGTGACGGCATCGGCGGTGCGTCGATCCTCGCCTCGGAGACCTTCGACGACGCCAAGCCGTCGAAGCGTCCGGCCGTCCAGGTCGGCGACCCCTTCCAGGAGAAGCTCCTCATCGAGTGCACCCTGGAGGCGTTCAAGGAGAAGCTGGTCGTCGGCATCCAGGACCTGGGCGCGGCGGGCCTGTCCTGCGCCACCAGCGAGCTGGCGTCGAACGGCTCCGGCGGCATGCGTGTCACCCTGGACGACGTACCCCTGCGTGACTCGACCCTGTCTCCCGAGGAAATCCTCATGAGCGAGTCGCAGGAGCGCATGTGCGCGGTCGTGGAGCCGGAGAAGGTCGACCGGTTCCTGGAGATCTGCGAGAAGTGGGACGTCATCGCCACGGTGATCGGTGAGGTCACCGACGGCGACCGCCTGGAGATCTACTGGCACGGCGGCAAGATCGTCGACGTCGACCCGCGCACGGTCGCGCACGACGGGCCGGTCTACGAGCGCCCGTACGCCCGCCCGTCCTGGCAGGACGAGCTCCAGGCGGACGACGCCAACAAGCTGCCGCGGCCCGCGACTTCGCAGGAGCTGAAGGACCAGGTCCGCAAGCTGGTCGGCTCGCCCAACCAGGCCTCCAAGAAGTGGATCACCTCGCAGTACGACCACTTCGTGCAGGGCAACACCGTCCTCGCCCAGCCCGAGGACTCCGGCATGATCCGCATCGACGAGGAGTCCGGCCTCGGCGTCGCCATCGCGACGGACGGCAACGGCCGCTACGCCAAGCTCGACCCGTACGCGGGCGCGCAGTTGGCGCTGGCGGAGGCGTACCGCAATGTCGCGACGACCGGCGCCAAGCCGCTCGCCGTCTCCGACTGCCTGAACTTCGGCTCGCCCGAGGACCCGGCGGTGATGTGGCAGTTCGCGGAGGCCATCCGTGGTCTGGCGGACGCCTGCCAGCAGCTCGGCACCCCGGTGACCGGCGGCAATGTCTCCCTGTACAACCAGACCGGCGAGGTGGCCATCCACCCGACCCCGGTCGTGGCGGTCCTCGGTGTCATCGACGATGTCGCCCGCCGTACGCCGGTCGCCTTCCAGGAGGAGGGGCAGCTGCTCTACCTCCTCGGCGACACGCGTGAGGAGTTCGGCGGCTCGGCCTGGTCGCAGGTCATCCACGACCACCTCGGTGGGCTGCCCCCGCAGGTCGACCTGGAGCGCGAGCGGCTGCTCGCCGGGATCCTGATCTCCGCCTCCCGCGACGGCATGATCGACGCCGCGCACGACCTGTCCGACGGCGGTCTGATCCAGGCGGTCGTGGAGTCGGCGCTGCTCGGCGGCAAGGGCGCCCGTCTGATCGTCCCGGACGGTCTGGACGCCTTCACCTTCCTCTTCTCGGAGTCGGCTGGCCGCGCGGTCGTGGCCGTACCCCGCTCGGAGGAGGTCCGCTTCAACGACATGTGCGGCGCCCGGGGCCTCCCGGTCACCCGCATCGGCGTGGTCGACGGCGACGCGGTGGACGTCCAGGGCGAGTTCGCGCTCTCCCTGACGGAACTCCGCGAGATCCACGAGGCGACGATCCCGGCGCTGCTGGCGTAGTCGTCGTACAGCCCGAAGGTCCCGTCCGGTCAACGGACGGGACCTTCTTGGCTCAGCGCACGTAGTTCTTGAGGACTTCCGTGTCGAGCTCGATGCCGATCGGGGCAGGGAGGAGCACCTTCTCGCCGAACTTCGCGGTGTGGACGTCTCGGTAGCCGCCGACCTGCCGGTCCGGGGAGCTGTGCACCGCAATGGTGCGGGAGTCCCGGTCGATCAGCAGGTACAGCGGGATTCCGGCCTCGCCGTACGCGGTCGGCTTCTCGTGCCGGCCCCGCCGGTCGGTGTCCGAGTCGTACGACGTGACCTCGACGACCATGAGCGCCCCTTCCGGGTCGGCCCATTCGCCGTACCCCGCGAATTGAGCCTCGGGCGCGAGCACGGCGTCAGGCTTCGCCCTGCCCTGCCGATACCCGGCTACCCGGAGGCCTCGACCGTGGTACACGTCCAGGGCGGGTCGGGCTTGAATACAGCGTTTGGTCAGCCAGGACACGATGGTGTCGTGGTCTCCGTCCGTCACCTTCTTGACCCCGATCCGTCCGTCAATGAACTCCAACGTGACGGTCTCGGGAGCGGCGGCGGCGATCGTTTCGAACTCCTCCACCGACATCTGAGACGTGTGCTCGGCCATAAGCGTCAGGTTGCACCCCCTTCCAGGCACAGACCAGTGTTGTCGGGTTCCGGCGTAACGGGGTGGTTTTCACGGCCGTACACACGTACGAGTGACCCTCTGCCTACGCTTGATCGCATGCCTCCGGCCAAGAAGCGCACCCGCAGCTACGACCACGCCAAGATCCGCGCCGCGGTCCTCGCCCAGCTCCGGCACGTCCAGGACGCGGCGCGCGGACTCACGCCCGAGCAGCTCGCCTTGCCCACGCGGCTCGGGGAGTGGACCGTGCGGGAGCTGGTCGCGCACATCGGGATGGCGGTGACGGCCATCGGGCGCTCCCTCGGGCTGCCGGAGCCGCCGAAGCAGGACGCCGTACTGCTGGACTGGCCCTTCGCGACCTCCGCCAGCTCCTCGGCCATCGACGAGTTCACCAAGAAGCTGGTCAAGGAACACCCCGACCTCGACGCCTACCTCGCCGGCATCACGCGCGGCCTCGAAGAGCAGCTCGACACCCACCCGGGCACCCGGCTGCTGCAGACCAACGCCGGTGCCCTGCCGCTCGCCGACTACCTCGTCACCCGCACCGTCGAACTCGTCGTCCACACCGACGACCTGACCGCCGCGGTGCCGGGTCTTGAGGTGCCGTACGACCGTCAGGCTCTCGCCGCCTGCACCCGGCTGCTCGCCGACGCGCTCGCCGCCAAGGCGCCCGGCGGTTCGACCGAGGTGCGGATCCCGCCGTACGCCGTCGTGCAGTGCGTCGAGGGACCCCGGCACACCCGCGGCACCCCGCCCAACGTCGTCGAGACCGACCCGCTGACCTGGATCCGGCTCGCGACCGGGCGCCTGGAGTGGCGGGACGCGCTCGACAAGGCGAAGGTCAGCGCCAGCGGGGAGCGCGCCGATCTCGGTGGTCTGCTGCCCCTGATGAGCTGACGACACAACGGACCGGTAACGACACCGAACCCAACACCCGCCTCGTACGTCGAAGAGACATGAAGCGGACGACAAGTGTGAAGTACGCCGCCGCGGCCCTGGCCGGCACCGCCGTGCTGGCCGCCTGCGGCACGGAATCCGGCAGTGGCAGTGGCACGGTCGGGGACGGCGGGAAGACCACCAGGGCCACCGACGTCATGGCGGACATCCGCTGGGTGCCGCGGTCGGTGACGGTCGACGGCAAGGAGTACAAGCTGCCGACCGGGGAGAAGAACTTCCGGGTCGACGAGGCGCAGATCACCTTCAAGCCCGGCGCCGCCGAGCCGGACGTCGGCGGCGGGAAGTCCGGCGGCACCGTGGGCTGCAACGACTTCGGCGCCGATGTCGAGGTCGACGGCGACACCGTGAAGATCACCGACCTCGCCTCCACCGCGATGGGCTGCCCCGGCCCGGTCCAGGAGTTCGAGGAGAAGTTCCAGAGTGTCTTCACCGGCACCCTGAAGGCCGCGGTCGAGGAGCGCGACGGCGCCCGGACCCTCACGCTGACCAGGGCCGACGGCGACAGCATCACCCTGGCCGAGGGACCGGCCGAGGAGCCCGCCCCGCCCCTGAAGGACACCAAGTGGACCATCGACACCCTGGTCTCGGGCAAGGGCGACGACGCCACCGCCCAGTCCCTGCCCAAGGGCGCCGAGGCCCACCTCACGCTGGCCGAGGACGGCAGCGCGAGCGGCAGCCTCGGCTGCAACAACTTCCGCGGCAAGGCGACCGTCAAGGACGGCACCATCGAGTTCGGGCCGCTGTCGACCACGCGCAAGCTGTGCGAGGGCCCGGTCATGAAGGCGGAGCAGGAGCTGACCGACATCCTCTCCGGCAAGGTGTCCTACCAGCAGAAAGACCAGGAACTGACCCTCACGGCGGCCTCCGGAGCAGGTCTCGTCGCCCGTGCGAAGTAAGAAAGCCCACTCCCAGCGAATTCGGACCAGTGGTCGATCTCGCCTACACTCGGAACCGTGCCACGTGGTGACGGTCGACTCAATCATGATCTGCTCCCCGGTGAGAAGGGCCCCCAGGACGCTTGCGGCGTCTTCGGTGTCTGGGCTCCGGGCGAAGAGGTCGCCAAGCTCACTTACTTCGGGCTCTACGCCCTCCAGCATCGGGGCCAGGAATCCGCGGGAATCGCGGTCAGCAACGGCTCCCAGATCCTCGTCTTCAAGGACATGGGCCTGGTGTCCCAGGTCTTCGACGAGACCTCGCTCGGTTCGCTCCAGGGTCATATCGCGGTCGGTCACGCCCGCTACTCGACCACCGGCGCCTCCGTGTGGGAGAACGCCCAGCCGACGTTCCGTGCCACCGCGCACGGCTCGATCGCGCTCGGGCACAACGGCAACCTCGTCAACACCGCCCAGCTCGCCGAGATGGTCGCCGACCTGCCCAAGCAGGAGGGCCGCACCCCGCGTGTGGCGGCGACCAACGACACCGACCTGCTCACCGCGCTGCTCGCGGCCCAGGCCGACGAGGACGGCAAGCCGCTGACCATCGAAGAGGCCGCCCACCAGATCCTCCCGCAGGTCAAGGGCGCCTTCTCCCTCGTCTTCATGGACGAGCACACCCTCTACGCCGCCCGCGACCCGCAGGGCATCCGCCCGCTGGTCCTCGGCCGCCTGGAGCGCGGCTGGGTCGTCGCCTCGGAGTCCGCCGCCCTCGACATCTGCGGCGCCTCCTACGTCCGCGAGATCGAGCCCGGCGAGTTCATCGCCATCGACGAGAACGGTCTGCGCACCTCGCGCTTCGCGGAAGCGAAGCCCAAGGGCTGTGTCTTCGAGTACGTGTACCTGGCCCGCCCGGACACCGACATCGCCGGCCGGAATGTGTACCTCTCCCGTGTGGAGATGGGCCGCCGCCTGGCGAAGGAGGCCCCGGTCGAGGCCGACCTGGTCATAGCGACCCCGGAATCCGGCACCCCGGCCGCCATCGGCTACGCGGAGGCCTCCGGCATACCCTTCGGCGCGGGCCTGGTGAAGAACGCCTACGTCGGCCGTACGTTCATCCAGCCCTCCCAGACCATCCGGCAGCTCGGCATCCGTCTGAAGCTGAACCCGCTGAAGGAAGTCATCAAGGGCAAGCGCCTGGTCGTCGTCGACGACTCGATCGTGCGCGGCAACACCCAGCGGGCCCTGGTCCGTATGCTCCGCGAGGCCGGCGCCGCCGAGGTCCACATCCGGATCTCCTCGCCGCCCGTGAAGTGGCCCTGCTTCTTCGGCATCGACTTCGCCACTCGCGCCGAGCTCATCGCCAACGGCATGACCATCGACGAGATCGGCACCTCTCTCGGCGCCGACTCCCTGGCGTACATCTCCATCGACGGCATGATCGAGGCGACCACCATCGCCAAACCGAACCTCTGCCGCGCCTGCTTCGACGGCGAGTACCCGATGGAGCTCCCGGACCCCGAGCTGCTCGGCAAGCAGCTCCTGGAGACCGAGCTGGCCGCAGGGCCCGCCGCCACGGCTGCCGCGGACGCGATCCGCCGCCCGTAAGTCCTGCCGTACGACACGAAAGTTCTCACCACATGTCTGAGACAACTGGTGCCAGCTACGCAGCCGCGGGCGTCGACATCGAAGCCGGTGACCGCGCCGTGGAGCTCATGAAGGAGTGGGTGAAGAAGACGCAGCGCCCCGAGGTCCTCGGCGGCCTCGGCGGTTTCGCCGGCCTCTTCGACGCCTCCGCCCTCAAGCGCTACGAGCGCCCGCTGCTCGCCTCCGCCACGGACGGCGTCGGCACCAAGGTCGACATCGCGCGCCGGCTGGGCGTCTACGACACCATCGGCCACGACCTGGTCGCGATGGTCATGGACGACATCGTGGTGTGCGGCGCCGAGCCGCTGTTCATGACCGACTACATCTGCGTCGGCAAGGTCCACCCCGAGCGGGTCGCCGCCATCGTGAAGGGCATCGCCGAGGGCTGTGTCCTCGCGGGCTGCGCCCTGGTCGGCGGCGAGACCGCCGAGCACCCCGGACTGCTCGGCCCGGACGACTTCGATGTCGCCGGCGCCGGTACGGGCGTGGTGGAGGCCGACCGGCTGCTCGGCCCGGATCGCATCCGTAAGGGTGACGCCGTGATCGCCATGGCGGCGTCCGGTCTTCACTCGAACGGGTACTCGCTGGTCCGGCACGTCCTGCTGAACCAGGCCGGGCTCGCCCTGGACGCGCGGATCGAGGAGTTCGGCCGCACCCTCGGCGAGGAGCTGCTGGAGCCGACCAAGATCTACTCGCTGGACTGTCTGGCGCTGACCCGGACCGCCGAGGTGCACGCCTTCTCGCACATCACGGGTGGTGGCCTCGCCGCCAACCTGGCCCGTGTCATCCCGGACGAGCTGCACGCGATCGTCGACCGCTCCACCTGGACCCCCGCCCCGGTGTTCGACCTCGTCGGCAAGACCGGCGGTGTCGAGCGTCTTGAGCTGGAGAAGACGCTGAACATGGGCGTCGGCATGATCGCGATCGTGCCGGAGGAATCGGCGGACGTGGCTCTGGCGACGCTGGCCGACCGTGGGGTCGAGGCCTGGGTCGCGGGCGAGATCACGGACCGGGGCGAGCACACCGACGGTGCCGCACTGGTGGGTGACTACGCCTGATCGGCAGCACGAAACCCGGTCCAGTGCCAAGGCCCCGGACCGGGTGAAGTGCAGTTGTGACGGAAACTGCGAAGCGTGCTACGTCAAGCGCCGCGACGCTGCGACGTGGGACCGGACTCGCCGTCCTCGTCCTCGTCGTCGTCGTTGTAGAGATCCGCGTACTGGGCGTACGGGTCGTCTTCGTCCTCGTCGTCCTCGAACGGCTCGCCGTTCGGCGGTTGGCTCGAAGTCGAAGCGCCCAGCTCGCTGGCCAGACGCGACAGGTCAGTCCCGCCGCTGTTGTACTTCAGCTGGCGGGCGACCTTCGTCTGCTTGGCCTTGGCCCGGCCGCGCCCCATGGCTCGACCCCCTCGGTGACGGGGCTCGACGGCCCCAGAGTCTCGACACGCGTTCATGATCTGGAACGGGCTCTCCGCAGAGAGACCGGTCCGTAGGGC
The DNA here is from genome assembly GCF_032436805.1 of Streptomyces sp. P17. NCBI lineage: Bacteria > Bacillati > Actinomycetota > Actinomycetes > Kitasatosporales > Streptomycetaceae > Streptomyces > Streptomyces sp. P17. Next base: position 69,486 of record NZ_JAVRBF010000022.1, read on the forward strand.
TTCCACGGTACCTGAGCCCGCGCCCATACGGTACGTCGCCCGCAGGAAGCGCGTGTGCGCAGGACCTTCGAGGTGCCCCGTCCTCGCTGGTCAACGGCGATTTTAACCACTTATCGCCGGTCGACCCGCCGGTAGAAGTGAGAGTTCTCTCCAAGTGCCCACCGGCGGGTACCGGTCAAACCTGTGCGCCCGTCCGCGGATCAGCGCGCCCGGCGGGCCGCGGCGGCCTCGTGCATCCGCTGCTCGGCGATCCGGTCGGCCGCGGCGGCCGGAGGGATCCCGTCCGCCTTCGCACGTGCGAATATGGCCAGCGTGGTGTCGTAGATCCCGGCCGCCTTGGCCTTGCACCGCTCGAAGTCGAAGCCGTGCAGCTCGTCGGCGACCTGGATGACACCGCCCGCGTTCACCACGTAGTCCGGCGCGTAGAGGATCCCGCGGTCGGCGAGGTCCTTCTCCACGCCCGGGTGGGCGAGCTGGTTGTTGGCGGCGCCGCAGACGACCTTGGCGGTGAGCACCGGCACGGAGTCGTCGTTGAGCGCTCCGCCGAGCGCGCAGGGCGCGTAGACCTCGAGGCCCTCGACCCGGATCAGCGCCTCGGTGTCGGCCACGGCCGTCACGCTCGCGTGCCGCTCGGTGATCCGGCGTACGGCGTCCTCGCGCACGTCGGTCACGAAGATCTCGGCGCCCTCCGCGACCAGGTGCTCGACCAGGTGGTGGCCGACCTTCCCGACGCCCGCGACGCCGACGCGCCTGCCGCGCAGCGAGGGGTCGCCCCACAGGTGCTGGGCCGAGGCCCGCATGCCCTGGTAGACGCCGAACGCGGTGAGCACGGAGGAGTCGCCGGCGCCGCCGTTCTCGGGGGAACGTCCGGTGGTCCAGCGGCACTCGCGGGCCACGACGTCCATGTCGGCGACGTAGGTGCCGACGTCGCAGGCGGTGACGTAGCGCCCGCCGAGCGAGGCCACGAACCGGCCGTAGGCCAGCAGCAGCTCCTCGGTCTTGTCGCGCTCGGGGTCACCGATGATCACGGCCTTGCCGCCGCCGTGGTCCAGACCGGCCATGGCGTTCTTGTACGACATCCCGCGCGCGAGGTTCAGGGCGTCGGCGACGGCCTCCGCCTCGGTCGCGTAGGGGTAGAAGCGCGTACCGCCGAGGGCGGGGCCCAGCGCGGTGTTGTGGAGGGCGATGACGGCCTTGAGGCCGCTGGCGCGGTCCTGGCAGAGCACGACTTGCTCATGACCCCCCTGCTCCGAGTGGAACAGGGTGTGCAGTACATCAGCAGATGCGCCGGTCACGTCGGTCACTGTGGTGACTCCTGGTGTCAGTAGCGGCGGTTCGGAGCAGCTCCCGTGCGGGTGGCGGGAGCTGTGAGCATGAGATTAGAGCCTGGGGCGCCCCGCCACCTCGACGTGCTCAGGATCACCTGCTCCCGGAGTACCCCCGTGCGACGATTTGCATAGTTTTCCCGCGTCTTTGTGAGCGGGTTTCGCAGGTTTTCCTGGCAGACGGCGGGGGAGGGAGCAGGCGTGCCCAAGGTGTCCTCGGTGATCGTTCCGTACGCGGCCTATCTGCGCGTGTACGAGCCGCTGGCCGCCTTCCCCGAGCCCGAGCGCGGCCACTGGGAGCGCTACGCCCGGCGCACCGACCGACCCTCGTACCAGGACGAACTGCGCCGCGCCCTCGCCGACTTGCTGCCCACCCCGCCGATCCCGGTGCCGGTGCACGAGAGCAGCGACGCGTTCGTGCTGGACGTGGACGGTGTGGTCTGCGTGTGCCCGTGGCGGACCCGGCTGCGCGGCTGGCAGGCGCTCGGCGAGCTGGCCGAGGAGCTGCCGCGGCCGGTCCTGGAAGCGGTCCTGCCGGAGGTCGTACGGCGCCAGGCGGCCCAGGACTACGAACGCTGGCTGACGCGCAACCCGGACGCCCGGCCCTGGATCCGCACGTCGACCTGGCAGGTGCCGTTGCACTGGTTCGTGCTGGTCTCGGACGAGGAGCGGCGCTACGACAAGGGCACCGGCGAGATCCCGCCGATGCTGCGCTACCGGACGCCGATGGTGCAGGCGCGGCGCCGGGTGGCGCGGGCGCTCAGGACGCTGAGGGGCACCATCGACGAAGGGCCGCTCGTGGACGGCCTGGTGGACGTGGGGCGCTGGCTGGAGGAGTTCCATCCGCGGTCCCTGGTCGAACTCGACTACGGGGGCCTGGTGCATGTGCTGCCGGCCGGTGAGCTGGAGGACGACCACTCCGCCGCGGACGTGGCCGAGGGCATCGCGGCGCTGCGGGAGGGCGACGGGGCGGCGGCGGGGGTGGCGTACGGGCGGCTGGTGGAGCGGTGGCGGTCGGTACGGGACCGGCGGTCGGCCAACTGACTGTGGGCCAGGTCACTGTGGGCCAGGTCACGAACTGACGTTTGACCAGACGCCTGTTTTGGGGTTTCGTCCTCCTTCTGATGCGCCTGGCGTTGCTGAAGTTTCGTCAACATGGGACGTAGGTCCCGATCCGGGCGTTCGCCACAAGGTGTGTCAAGCGTGATGGACCGCACTTACGCGGCTCTTGCGTCTCTTGCCCTCCCTCATGCCAAAATAGGACAAGGAGTCCGGGGAGGACTCCGCTCGCATTGCACGCTTTGGGGGGTCTGGTGACTCCTGATCGCCCTGTGACTGATCGTCACAGTGGCGTGACTGTCCGCTATGGCATGGTCCATCGGCTTCCGTCGCTGATGAACACCTGGAGGGGCAATTCCATCGGTTTGGCCGACGCGGCTGGACAGATGGTGTAGTTGTAGTGCCGAGGACAAGCCGTTCGTCCTATAACCGACTCGACTCGCGTCCGCCATTTCGGGCAACGCGGGTCAAGGTGCAGAATTTAGAGGAAAGAACCGAGAAGGTTCGGTTCTCCCGAGGAGGCCGCTCATGACCGCTCGCACCCCTGATGCCGAGCCGCTGCTGACCCCGGCTGAGGTCGCCACCATGTTCCGTGTGGACCCGAAGACGGTCACGCGGTGGGCGAAGGCCGGAAAGCTTACGTCCATCCGTACGCTCGGCGGGCACCGCCGTTACCGCGAGGCTGAGGTCCGCGCTCTGCTCGCGGGCATCCCGCAGCAGCGCAGCGAGGCCTGAACAACTTCATAACCGGGCAAATCGGCAGGTCCCCCAACATGCCGACGCGTCCGGAACCTACAGCTCCAAGCGACGCGGGTACTGCCCCAACAGGACCCACGCCCAAGGCTTCAGGCAACTGACAGGGTGCGTCGTAGATCGCGCTGGACTCCGCCGGGTCCAGCGCGATCTTTTTTGTGTGCGGAACCCAGGCTTGCGGGGGGCACTGTGTGGGGCCTTGTCGGAGCCTGGGGAGGGGTGTCGGATCTCCTGTGGACGCACCCTCCGGGGTGGTGCAATTGCACATATTAAATTGACCAGTTGTAGGTGGGGTGTAAGTACCGCGGTTTCGGAAACTCATGCGGTGACACCCGTCACATGCCAGGGAGCTTGTTGCCCTTGGCGTATGTGCGCTAGAGGAAGCACGCGCTCCAGCGCCCCACGGTGGCGGGGGTGTTGGGGCCCGCGAGGGTCACGCGGGGGTGGGGCTCTCGTCCTCGACGGGCTCGACGGGCTCGTCGGGTACGCGGTCGGGTATGCGGTCCGCGGCCGCCGGCGCGGAGTCCATCGCGAGCCGCAGCAGCTGATGGCAGATCGGACAGTGCCGGGTGAGATGCCGGTAGGAGGTGGCGGCCGCCAGATGCGCACGGAGCAACGCCCGCGTCTCGTGCCTGGCCGAAGCCGCCATACGCCACCTCCAGGGCCGTACGGAGAAGGAGCCCTGGTTTCTGGGTACCGAGCGAATGTGACGCCGTCAAGACGGCGCGGGGCGCCTTGAGGCCGCCGAGGGCTCCTTGAGGGCAAACGCAGAAGTGCCCGGGTCGTATGACCCGGGCACTTTCTTCGATGCGGTCCTGACGGGATTTGCTGTACCCGAGGGCGGCTGCGCCGCGGGCGCGGCCTCCCCCTTGACAGGGTGGCGACGGTGTTGACATGAGCAGAGCCCGTTCCCTGGTGGGACGGGCTCTGCTTCGTAGATGCGGTCCTGACGGGATTTGAACCCGCGGCCTCCACCTTGACAGGGTGGCGAGCACTCCAAACTGCTCCACAGGACCAGGTTTCGCGGCGCTCATTGCTGCGTTGCGCTGCGAGAAGAGACTGTACAGGAGGGTGGGTGTCCTGGTCGAACTCACCCTCTGTGCAGGTGCCGTTACGGTGCCAGCGTGTCGATCGTCTTCACGATCCGCTTGTCCGAGACCGGGTACGCCGTGCCGAGCGCGTGGGCGAAATAGCTGACCCGGAGTTCCTCGATCATCCAGCGGACGTCGAGCACCTGCTGCGGGACCGGGCGGCCCTGCGGCATCTGTTCCAGCAGCCAGGCGTACTCGTCCTGCATCTCATGGACCTTCTCCATACGGGTCGTGTCCCGCTGGACGTTGGTCGGCATCTGCTGCAGGCGCCGGTCCGCGGCCACCAGGTACCGCATCAGGTCCGGCAGCCGCCGAATCCCCGCTGCCGTGACGAACCCCGGCTTCACCAGCGCGTTGAGCTGCTTACGGACGTCGGTGAGGTTCGCCAGCAGCGCCGGGCTCTGTACGGCCTTCAGACGGCGCTCACAGGCCTGCCAGGCGGCAAGTACCTGCTGCACCTGCCCGACCGTACGCACGGTCGTGTCCACGATCTCGGCGCGGACCTTCTCGTACAGCTTCCGGTACGACTCCTCGTCCCACGCCGGCCCCCCGAAGTCGCCGATCAGCTTGTCCGCCGCCGCCATCGCGCAGTCGTCGAACAGGGCCTGGACCGAACCGTGCGGATTCGCCGACAGCGCCAGCTTCTGGGCGTTCGTCAGGTGATCGCTCGCGAACTTCGCAGGGTTGACGGGGATGTTGCGCAGGATCAGACGTCGCGTGCCCTGCCACATCGCCTGCGCCTGCTCCGCCTCCGTGTCGAAGAGGCGTACGGAGACCGTGTCGCCGTCGTCCACCAGCGCCGGGTACGCCTTGACCGGCTGGCCGGCGCGGCGGGTCTCGAAGACCCGGGTCAGCGTGCCGATCGTCCAGTCCGTGAGGCCCTTGCGCTCCAGCGACTCGCCGCCCTCCCGGGACGCCGTCGCCGCGGCCGCCTGGGACAGCGCCTGGCGCGCCTTCGGCTTCAGCCGGAGCTTCAGCGCCTCCAGATCCTTGTCCTCCGCCAGCTTGCGACGGCGCTCGTCGACGATCCGGAAGGTGATCCGGAGGTGATCGGGCACCTTGGACCAGTCGAAGTCGTCCGCCTCGAAGGGCACGCCGACCATGCGCTTCAGTTCGCGCGCCATCGTGACCGTCAAAGGCTCCTGGAGCGGGACGGCCGTATCGAGGAACCGCTTCGCGAAGTTCGGCGCGGGCACGTAGTTACGGCGGATCGGCTTCGGCAGTGAGCGGATCAGCTCGGTGACGACCTCTTCCCTGAGGCCCGGGATCTGCCAGTCGAAGCCCTCGTCCGTGACCTGGTTGAGCACCTGGAGCGGGATGTGGACCGTCACACCGTCCGCGTCCGCGCCCGGCTCGAACTGGTACGTCACCCGGAACTTCAGTTGCCCCTGCCGCCAGGAGTCCGGATAGTCGGCCTTGGTGACCGCTTCCGCCGACTCCCGGATGAGCATCTCCCGCTCGAAGTCCAGGAAGTCCGGCTGCTCATGCCGCTTCCGCTTCCACCAGGAGTCGAAGTGGGCGCCGGACACGACGTGTTCGGGCACCCGCTGGTCGTAGAAGTCGAAGAGGGTCTCGTCGTCGACGACGATGTCCCGCCGCCGGGCGCGGTGTTCGAGCTCCTCGACCTCGCTCAGCAGCTTGCGGTTGTCGGCGAAGAACTTGTGGTGCGTGCGCCAGTCGCCCTCGACGAGCGCGTTGCGGATGAACAGCTCGCGACTTGTCTCCGGGGCGATCCGGCCGTAGTTCACCTTGCGCTGGGCGACGATCGGGACGCCGTACAGCGTGACCTTCTCGTACGCCATCACCGCCGCCTGGTCCTTCTCCCAGTGCGGTTCGCTGTACGTCCGTTTGAGGAGGTGCTCGGCGAGCGGCTCGACCCACTCCGGCTCGATCTTGGCGTTGACACGGGCCCAGAGGCGGGAGGTCTCCACCAGCTCGGCGGACATCACGAAACGCGGCTGCTTCTTGAAGAGGGCCGAGCCCGGGAAGATCGCGAACTTGGCGCTGCGGGCGCCCAGGTACTCGTTCTTGTTGCCGTCCTTCACGTCCTTCATGCCGATGTGCGAGAGCAGACCGGCGAGGAGGGAGACATGGACGCTCTGGTCGGCCGCGTCCTCCTCGTTGAGATGGATGCCCATCTGCTTGGCGACCGTGCGCAGTTGGCTGTAGATGTCCTGCCACTCACGGATCCGCAGGAAGTTGAGGTACTCCCGCTTGCACATGCGCCGGAAGGAGGAGGAGCCCCGCTCCCTCTGCTGCTCGCGGATGTAACGCCACAGGTTGAGACAGGCGAGGAAGTCGCTGGTCTCGTCCTTGAAGCGGGCATGCTGCTGGTCGGCCTGGGCCTGCTTGTCGGCGGGGCGCTCGCGCGGGTCCTGGATGGACAGCGCGGCGGCTATCACCATGACTTCGCGGACACAGCCGTTCTTGTCGGCCTCCAGCACCATGCGGGCGAGGCGCGGGTCGACCGGCAGCTGGGCCAGCTTGCGGCCGGTGTCGGTGAGCCGCTTGCGTACGTCCTTCTGCGCCGGGTCCAACGCGCCCAGTTCCTGGAGGAGTTGGACGCCGTCACGGATGTTGCGGTGGTCCGGCGGATCGATGAAGGGGAACTTCTCGATGTCACCGAGACCAGCCGCGGTCATCTGCAGGATGACGGACGCGAGGTTCGTACGGAGGATCTCGGCGTCGGTGAACTCGGGCCGGGCGAGGAAGTCGTCCTCGGAGTACAGGCGGATACAGACACCGTCGCTGGTCCGTCCGCACCGGCCCTTGCGCTGGTTGGCGCTGGCCTGCGAGATCGGCTCGATGGGGAGCCGCTGGACCTTGGTGCGGTGGCTGTAGCGGCTGATGCGGGCGAAGCCCGGGTCGATGACGTACTTGATCCCGGGGACCGTCAGCGAGGTCTCGGCGACGTTGGTCGCCAGAACGATCCTGCGCCCGGTGTGCGGCTGGAACACGCGGTGCTGCTCGGCATGCGAGAGCCGGGCGTACAGCGGCAGTACTTCCGTGAACCGGTACTTCTTCTTCTCCAGCGCGTCGGCGGTGTCCCGGATCTCCCGCTCACCGGAGAGAAAGACGAGGATGTCGCCCTTGCCCTCGGCCTGGAGCTCCTCGACGGCATCGCAGATGGCGGTGATCTGATCCCGGTCGGCGTCGTCGGAGTCCTCTTCGAGGAGCGGGCGATAGCGCACCTCGACGGGATACGTCCGCCCGCTGACCTCGATGATCGGGGCGTCCCCGAAATGCCGCGAGAACCGCTCGGGATCGATGGTCGCGGAAGTGATCACGACCTTCAGATCCGGCCGCTTCGGCAGCAACTGCGCGAGATAGCCGAGCAGGAAGTCGATGTTGAGGGACCGCTCGTGGGCCTCGTCGATGATGATCGTGTCGTAGGCGCGCAGCTCGCGGTCGGTCTGGATCTCCGCGAGCAGGATGCCGTCCGTCATCAGCTTGATGAAGGTGGCGTCCGGGTTCACCTGGTCGGTGAACCGCACCTTCCAGCCGACGGCCTCACCGAGCGGGGTGTTCATCTCCTCGGCCACGCGCTCGGCGACGGTACGGGCGGCGATACGGCGGGGCTGGGTGTGCCCGATCATGCCGCGGACACCACGCCCGAGCTCCAAGCAGATCTTCGGGATCTGGGTGGTCTTGCCGGACCCGGTCTCACCGGCGACGATGACGACCTGGTGATCGCGGATGGCGGCCGCGATCATGTCCTTCTTCTGGCTGACGGGCAGCTGCTCGGGATACGTGACGGCCGGCACCTGGGCACGCCGCTCACCCATCCGCTCCTCGGCCTTGGCGACGTCGGCCTCGATCTCGGCGAGCACGGCGGCCCGGGCCTCCGGCTTGCGGATCTTGCGCGCACCTTCGAGCCGCCGACCGATCCGATGCGCATCGCGCAGGGAGAGCTCGGTCAGGCGGGGGGCGAGGGCGCCGAGGGCGGGGGCAGGGTGCGTAGACATACGCGGTCCAGGATCTCATCCCGGCCAAAGAAGGGGCGAACGCTTTTGGGGGTGGGCCTCGCGGTGATCACCACACGTCACCGCGAAGATGTCCGACTCGGCACACGGCCCGAGAATGGCGGTGTCAGCACTTCGCGCGCTGGATCGGAGACGCCATGAGTGACCTCAGGATTGAGCAGAAGCGCTCGCTGTCACGCCTTGAGGCGGCAGATCAGCTCGCGGCGCTCGCCTCCGCGCTGAGGCAGGGCGAGGACGCCGAGCTGGAACTGGAGCCCTGGACATTGAGCCTGCGGATCCCGTCCGAGCTGCACAGCGAGATCGAGCTTGAGGTCGGGGACGGGGAGATCGAGCTGGAGATCGAACTCAAGTGGCCGACGACGACGCCGACGCCGCCGACGACGCCCGAAGCCGGAGCCGCGAAGCGGACCACGGCAAAGCGGACCACAGCGAAGAAGGCCCGAGCCTGAGAAAGATCAAGGGCCCCGACCGTTTGGTCGGGGCCCTTGGGGTTGTGGCTGGGGCCGGGGTCGAACCGGCGACCTTCCGCTTTTCAGGCGGACGCTCGTACCAACTGAGCTACCCAGCCACGAGGCTTCCGAGGAAACCTCAGCGGTCCTGACGGGATTTGAACCCGCGGCCTCCACCTTGACAGGGTGGCGAGCACTCCAAACTGCTCCACAGGACCAAGCTGTTGCGTACGACAGTGTCGCACACGGTACTGCGTGCCCCCAACGGGATTCGAACCCGTGCTACCGCCTTGAAAGGGCGGCGTCCTAGGCCGCTAGACGATGAGGGCTATCGGCCCGCCTGGGCGCTTCTCAGCGCGTCGGGGACGTGAGAAGCATATGGGATGGCGGGAGGGATCGCCAAAACGGTTTACGGGGAGGGTGAGGGGGTCGGGGTGTTGCCCGGCTGGTTTTCCTCCGGGAGGTGTCGGCTGACCTCGGCTGTCGTCAGGCCCAGACCGCCCAGTTCGATCTCGTCCCAGGCCTGGAGGCGCTTGGTGTCCCGGTCGAAGTAGAGGATCGAGGCCTCGATCGGGTCGGGATACTTGCCCTCGACCGCTCGTAGACCGCTGCCGCCCGTCGAGCCCTCGTTGCGCAGGCGGGTGCCCTGCTCCAGGATCTCCATCCCGTTGCGGTGGAGGTGGCCCGCCAGGGCCAGCGGCACCACGCCGTCCACCTCGCGCGCCGCCGACGGTTCGTGGGCGATGGCCACGTCCACCGGGGTGCCGGCGGCCTGCTGGTCGCGCAGGGCCGAGGCGAGGCGGGCGCCGGTCAGTTCCTGGGAGGCCTCGGCGCCCGGTTTGTTCGTGCGGTCGGGGGTGAACTGGGGGTCGCCGATGCCGGCGAAGCGCAGGCCCGCGACGGTCCGGGCCCTGCCGTCGTCCAGGACGCGCACGTTCTTGAGATCTTCCAGGTACTGCTGAGTGATCATCGAGTCGTGGTTGCCCCGGACCCACACATACGGCGCGCCGAGGTCCTCGATGGGGTCCAGGAAGCCGTTCTCGGCCGCCGAGCCGTGGTCCATGGTGTCACCGGAGTCGACGATCACATTGACCTGGTACTGCTCCACCAGCGAGGCGATGATCTTCCAGCTCGCCGGGTTGAGGTGGATGTCCGACACGTGCAGCACGCGGATCGTGGTGGGGTCGGGCTGATAGGTGGGGAGGGTGGAGGTGGCGTCGTACAGCTTGGTCACGTTCGTCACCAGGCGGGCCAACTCCTTCTGGTAGACGTCGAATTCGGTGACGATGCTGCGGGCGTCGCCGACCAGGGAGGGCGCGGAGGACAGGAGTCCGGAGAACTTGGGTTCCAGGACCGAGTTCGGGTTCCAGGTGGCGGCCGCGGTGCCGCCGGAGGCGGCGAGCAGGGCGAGGGCGAGCCCGCCTGCGGCGAGGGCGCGCCGGGGGCGGCGGTAGACGGCGAGGCCCAGTGCGGTGGCGCCGGTGACGACGGCGACACAGGAGCGGATGGCCAGGTCGCGGGTGCCGCGGGCGACGTCCTGGGCGATTTCGTCCTGGAGGCCGGAGAGGCGTTCGGGGTAGTCGACCAGGGCCTGGGCGCGCTCGGGGTCGAGCTGGTCGACGTTGACGTCGAGGCGGACGGGGGCGACGTGGCTGTCCAGCTGGAGGGCACCGAGCGGAGAGACGTTGATCTTCGTGCCGCCGCTGACGGACGGGCGCAGGGTCATCGTGGTGTTCATGGGGCCGACGGACACGCGCACGTTGCCGACGATCAGCAGGCCGAGCCAGGCGCCGAGCAGCACGACGGTGACCAGGCCGAGGGCGCGGCCCCAGGGGTGGGGCTGCGGGACGAGCTGGATCGTGCTGGGTGCCTGGCGGGCGCGGTAGTGGCGGGTCAGGGCGCGCGGGACCCTTCGTATCCGGTTGGCGGCGGTCAGGACTGCGGCGGGGACGCGGGCCATTGGTCCCGTATGCCCAAGTGCGCGGGTGGATATGCCGGGCACCGGCGGCTCTCGTACGGACGTCTCGTACCGGACAATGGGCCTGTGCTGGAGATGACGCGCGAGGAGTTCGAGGAACTGGTCGCCGAGGCGCTGGACCGGATCCCGCCGGAGCTGACGCGGCTGATGGACAACGTCGCGGTGTTCGTCGAGGACGAACCGCCCGCCGACGATCCCGAGCTGCTCGGGCTGTACGAGGGGACGCCGCTGACGGACCGGGGGGAGTGGTACGCGGGTGTGCTGCCGGACCGGATCACGATCTACCGGGGGCCGACGCTGCGGATGTGCGATTCGCGGGAGGACGTGGTCGCGGAGACCGAGGTGACGGTCGTGCACGAGATCGCGCATCACTTCGGGATCGACGACGCCCGGTTGCACGCACTCGGGTACGGGTGAGCGCCCGCTGATACGGGTCGCGTGTCCTCTTGTGGGCGGGGGGAGTTGGGGAGGTTGACTCCTTCATCCTCCACCGGAGGTGGCTGCCCGTGCGCCCCTTGTACGTACCCGTCCGTCTGGCCGCCACGGTGATGGCCGTCGCCGCTGCCGCCGGCTGTATGAGCGTGGGCGACGACGGCGCCGGCGGGGGCGCGAAGCCCTCGCAGTCCGCCGGGCAGCGTGGCGGGAAGGCGCCCGATGGAGGGACGGCGGTGTCCGGCGGCGGTGCCGGGTACGGGGCCGCGGCGGCGGACGGCAAGCCGGGCAGGAGGGACGGCAAGGGGAAGGGCGACAAGGACGGCGGGGAGTCGGCGTCGCCCTCGGCGTCCGCGTCCGCCGAGCCGAGCGGGGGTGCCCCCAAGCCGGGCAAGCCGGGCGGGACGGCGAAGCCGGGGGAGCCGCCCGAGCCGCCCGAGCCGACCAAGGCGCCGCCGACGCCCACCCGCCCGGCGGAACCGACGCCGACGCCCACGCCGCCGGAGCCGACGGTCACGCCCACGCCGACGGTCGCCGAGCCGTCGTCCTCGGCGCACGGGGAGGCGGGGCCGCAGATGGTGCAGCGGGAGCCGGCTCCTCGGGCCGGGGAGCCGGTGTGACCCACGTCTAGCGGGCTCGGTTTGCCTTCGGGGGTGGGGGGTGCGTATGGTTATAGATCGTTTGATTCATTTGCCCGGCGCCATAGAAGAGCGCGCCGTGTGGCGCGTTCTCTCCCTTGCCGTGGCTGACCGCATAGAGGCGGTCGTATTGCGAAATCACGGAGTTGACGGGCGCGTGCCGACGAGACTCCGGAAGGTTTCGCATACGCATGTCCATTTCCAGTTCTGATCACATCGTCCTGCCCGAGAACGGCGAGGACGTACTCGTCGAGAACGAGACCGTCGAGGAGACCCCCGAGGTCACCTTCGCGGACCTCGGTCTCCCCGAGGGCGTCGTGCGCAAGCTCGCGCAGAACGGCGTGACCACCCCCTTCCCGATCCAGGCCGCCACCATCCCGGACGCCCTGGCCGGCAAGGACATCCTCGGCCGTGGCCGCACCGGCTCCGGCAAGACCCTCTCCTTCGGTCTGCCGACCCTGACCCGGCTGTCCGGCGGCCGTACCGAGAAGCACCGCCCGCGCGCGGTCATCCTCACCCCGACCCGTGAGCTCGCGATGCAGGTCGCGGACGCGCTCCAGCCCTACGGCGACGTCCTCGGCCTGAAGATGAAGGTCGTCTGCGGCGGTACGTCGATGGGCAACCAGATCTACGCCTTGGAGCGCGGCGTCGACATCCTCGTCGCCACCCCGGGCCGTCTGCGCGACATCATCAACCGCGGTGCCTGCTCCCTGGAGAACGTCGAGGTCGCCGTCCTCGACGAGGCCGACCAGATGTCCGACCTGGGCTTCCTGCCCGAGGTTACCGAGCTGCTCGACCAGATCCCGGCCGGCGGCCAGCGGATGCTGTTCTCGGCCACGATGGAGAACGAGATCTCCACGCTGGTCAAGCGCTACCTGACCAACCCGGTCACGCACGAGGTCGACAGTGCCCAGGGCAACGTCACGACCATGTCGCACCACATCCTGATCGTGAAGCCCAAGGACAAGGCGCCGGTCACCGCCGCGATCGCCTCCCGCAAGGGCCGCACCATCATCTTCGTCCGCACCCAGCTGGGCGCCGACCGTATCGCCGAGCAGCTGTGCGACGCCGGTGTGAAGGCCGACGCGCTGCACGGCGGTATGACGCAGGGCGCGCGCACCCGTGTGCTGGAGGACTTCAAGAAGGGCTACGTCAACGCGCTCGTCGCCACCGACGTCGCCGCCCGCGGTATCCACGTCGACGGCATCGACCTGGTGCTGAACGTGGACCCGGCCGGTGACCACAAGGACTACCTGCACCGTGCGGGCCGTACGGCCCGTGCCGGCCGCACCGGCACCGTCGTGTCGCTGTCGCTGCCGCACCAGCGCCGTCAGATCTTCCGTCTGATGGAGGACGCGGGCGTCGACGCCGGTCGCCACATCATCCAGGGCGGCGCCGCCTTCGACCCGGAGGTCGCCGAGATCACCGGCGCCCGTTCGATGACCGAGGTGCAGGCGGAGTCCGCGGGCAACGCCGCGCAGCAGGCCGAGCGCGAGGTCGCCCACCTGACCAAGCAGCTGGAGCGTGCGCAGCGGCGCGCGTCCGAGCTGCGCGAGGAGGCCGACCGCCTCGTCGCCCGGGTCGCCCGTGAGCGCGGCGAGGACCCGGAGGCCGCGGTGGCCGAGGCGCAGGCGGCGCTGGCCGCGGCGGAGATCGCCGTGCCGGAGCAGCCGGTGGCCCAGGACGTGGAGCGCGTCGAGCGTACGGAGTCCTCGGCGCCGTACGAGCGTCGTGAGCGCCGTGACAACGACCGTGGTGGCTTCCGCCGGGACGACCGTCGGGACAACGACCGTGGCGGCTTCCGCCGTGACGACCGCCGTGACGACCGTCGCGACGACCGTGGTGGCCGTTCCTTCGAGCGCCGGGACAACGACCGTGGTGGTCGCTCCTTCGAGCGTCGTGACGACAACCGTGGTGGCGGTCGTTCGTTCGAGCGTCGCGATGACAACCGTGGTGGCGGCTTCCGCCGTGACGACCGTGGTGACCGTCGTGACGACCGTGGTGGTCGCTCCTTCGAGCGTCGTGACGACAACCGTGGTGGCGGTCGTTCGTTCGAGCGCCGCGATGACAACCGCGGCGGCGGCTTCCGCCGTGACGACCGTCCGGGCCGTTCCTTCGACCGCCGTGACGAGCGCGGCGGTCACCGTGGCAGCGACCGTCCGTTCAACCGCGACCGCCAGGGCGACCGTCCGGGCTTCCGCACCGGCGGCCACGACCGCCCCAGCCACGAGCGTCCGTACGGCCGCCGTGACGACCACCGCGGCACCGGCTCCTTCGGCCGCCGCGAGGACAAGCCGCGCTGGAAGCGCAACGGCTGATCCTGAGCCGTAGACAGAAAGGCCCGCACGATTTCGGTCGTGCGGGCCTTTTTTAGCCAACCGTGACGCATGTCACAGGCCCCGCGAGGGAATCGCTGGGGACATGACAGATGACGCCATAGTGAGCGGGCCGTCGGAGGGAAAGCTCTCCGACGAAGAGCGGCTGGCCCAGCTCGGCTACACGCAGGTTCTTGCCCGCCGCATGTCGGCGTTCTCCAACTACGCGGTCTCCTTCACGATCATCTCGGTGCTGTCGGGATGTCTGACGCTGTACCTGTTCGGCATGAACACCGGCGGCCCGGCGGTGATCACCTGGGGCTGGGTGGCCGTCGGGCTGATGACGCTGTTCGTCGGGCTCGCGATGGCCGAGATCTGCTCGGCGTATCCGACCTCCGCCGGTCTGTACTTCTGGGCCCACCGGCTCGCCCCGCCCCGGACCGCGGCCGCCTGGGCCTGGTTCACGGGCTGGTTCAACGTGCTGGGCCAGGTCGCGGTGACCGCCGGTATCGACTTCGGCGCCGCGTCCTTCCTCGGCGCGTATCTGAATCTCCAGTTCGACTTCGAGGTCACTCCCTGCCGCACGATCCTGCTGTTCGCCGGGATCCTGGTCCTGCACGGTCTGCTGAACACCTTCGGCGTGCGGATCGTCGCGCTGCTGAACAGCGTGAGCGTGTGGTGGCACGTCATCGGGGTCGCGGTCATCGTCGGCGCCCTGACCTTCGCACCGGACGAGCACCAGTCCGCGTCCTTCGTCTTCGGCGAGTTCGTGAACAACACGGGCTGGGGGAGCAGCTTCTACGTCGTCCTGATCGGCCTGCTGATGGCCCAGTACACCTTCACCGGCTACGACGCCTCCGCCCATATGACCGAGGAGACCCACGACGCGTCGACGGCGGGTCCGAAGGGCATCGTGCAGTCCATCTGGACGTCGTGGATCGCGGGCTTCGTGCTCCTCCTCGGCTTCACCTTCGCGATCCAGTCGTACGAGGGAGCCCTCACCTCCCCGACCGGCGCGCCGCCCGCCCAGATCCTGCTCGACGCGCTCGGCGCGACCGCGGGCAAGCTGCTGCTTCTGGTCGTGATCGGAGCGCAGCTGTTCTGCGGGATGGCGTCGGTGACGGCCAACAGTCGCATGATCTACGCCTTCTCGCGCGACGGCGCGCTGCCGTTCTCGCGGGTGTGGCACACGGTCAGCCCGCGCACCCGCACGCCGGTTGCGGCGGTCTGGCTGGCGGCCGGCGGGGCCCTGCTGCTGGGTCTGCCGTATCTGATCAATGTCACGGCGTACGCGGCGGTGACCTCGATCGCGGTGATCGGCCTCTACATCGCCTACGTCATCCCGACGTTGCTGCGGCTGCGCAAGGGCGAGGCCTTCGAGCGGGGGCCCTGGCATCTGGGGCGCTGGTCGAGGGCGATCGGCGTGGTGGCGGTGGCGTGGGTCGCCGTGATCACGGTCCTGTTCATGCTGCCGCAGGTCTCCCCGGTCACCGCGGAGACCTTCAACTACGCCCCGGTCGCCGTCCTGGTCGTCCTCGGCTTCGCCGCCACCTGGTGGCTGGCCTCGGCCCGGCACTGGTTCCTCAACCCCGAGCACGAGCGCACGATCGCCCGCGAGGCGGCCCGCGCCGGCGCACCCGAACCGGTCGATCCGTAACCCTTCACCCACCGGACGCGGCCGTGTCCCCGATACCCGATCGGAGACACGGCCACGTCCGGCTATGCTCGTGGAGGCAACATCGCCTGGGCCCTTAGCTCAATTGGCAGAGCAGTGGACTTTTAATCCATTGGTTGTGGGTTCGAGTCCCACAGGGCCTACCGAGGCCAGGGCCGTTCTGTGGCTCTGACCAGCGGTTTCGTGGCCCCGACCAGTCCTCCTGGCCGGGGCCACGCCATGTGTGGATCCGTCTGCGTGAGCGGGTGTGCCAACAGGCAGCGTGGCTTCTTCAGCCACCGCGTCCTTGCTTGGGGTTCGCCGCCGTAGGCGTGGTCCCCTTTGTGGCGGTGATGCGCACCGCAGCATAGGTCTCATGGCCGTCGTCGGCGCGTACGAGGATGCCGAGGCGGAAAGCGGGAAAGTCGGCGGCGTGCTCATGTCCGTCGTGCAGTGATCCACGAGCCAGCTCCCGGACAGCCGCAGCGAGATCGCGGACGAGCCGGGCACCGGCCTCGAGTTGGTAGCGATCACGGTCGTTCTGGTGTCGGGGAGGAGACGCCCGACGTACGGTGTGGTGCTCAGGGGCTGGCGGTTGTTGGCGTTGTAGTGGGCTCGTGCGGCCCTCGCGGTCGTCTCCAGGGCTGAGTAGAAGTCGTCTGGTGAACCATCCTCGCGCCGCCCCGCAGCGATCAGCCAGGGCAGATCCTCGTCGGTCCAGAACGCTCCGCGCCAGCGTTGGACCTTGACCTTGAAGAGCACCTCGTCATCGATCGATCGGATGCGCTCGTGCCCGGCCCCGTCGTCGGCGAAGTGTTCCCGGGCCTTGGCCAAGATCGGATGATCCAGCTCGTCGAGCGATTCCCGGGCTGACGGTAGCGGTAGTTTCAAGTCCTCGCGGAGCGCGCGGAGGGTAGGTCGAGCGGGCCGCACGGATCAGTCGTCCTCGCCTACTCCGCCGAGTTCCTTGATCCGCTCCGGTGACAGTCCGGTGAGCAGCGAGACGCTAGATTCCACGGATCCGTCCAGCTTGCGCATCTTCTCCAACATGCTGGCCCGAACCTCCTCACGGCGGATCTCCAAGTAGGTTCGGACGGCCTCGGCGACCAGGTCCTTCTTCGTCATCCCCAGAAAATGGGCGCCGTCCGCGATCAGCTCGTCTATGGCTGCATCGACCTTCAACGGAGCGGTTGTACGGGTTGTCCGACCGCGGGCTTCCTCTGTGATTCTCATGCTCGCACCCTCTCTGATACCAAAAGGTACTCCTATTCTTCTCTACTCGCGCGCTGGGCTGGGTCGCGTCCCGCGAGGTGGTGTAAGCGATCATGCGCTTCGCCTTCCGGTACCTGGCTCGCGATGATCTCTCCGTTGGCGCGGCACGCGAAGTGGCCCGGTCAGGCGCGGGGAGTGCCTCAGCCGGTCGAAGTACCCGGCGTGACCTGCGAGTTCCGGTCCGTTGATCGGCTACACCACCCGGCGGGACGCCATCCTGGGCTGACCACGATGCGCTGCTGTGTGAGCAGCTAGGCCGCCATCGCATGTTTGCTGCCCCCAAGTGCCACAAGACGCGCTCGGTGAGGCGGCCGCCCCGAGCGCCGCCGTCGTTGCCCTGCAGTCGGCGTTCGACGCGTTCTTCTCCGCTGGCTGACCTCGGCAATGCTCAGCAGGCCGTCGTGCGTGAGCGATGCGTGAGCGGATGATGTGGCAGAGACCATCACGGCGTGGACCAAGTGCGAGGCGGCACCTACTTGACCAGGTGGTTCCGGACCCCGAAACAGAGTGGATCTGGACTGGGGCTCGTGGCGCGTGCGGCTATCCCGCTCGGTCGGTGCCCGTGTCGACGAGGATCTGTTCGGCCTGCGTAGCACTGTCCGCGCGGACGGCCTCGGCCATGGCGGCGCGCGCGGCGTCGGGCGTCGCGTGCGGCGGGATCACGAGGAGCGAGAAGAGATCCTGCTCGCCCCGGGTGATGAGGACGGTGTCGTCGCCGACCGGCGAGGAGTCGATGTGGACGACACGGTCGTCGATGGTCATCCGCGTCGGCAGCTCTTCCCAGGCGTCGGCGTCCAGGCCGACACGCGTGATCGGCCCGAGGTACTGGGTCAACGCGGTGATCAGGCTGGGAAGCTCGGCGGCGATGTCGCGGGACCGCGGCCACCACGCCCCGTCGAGCACTCCCCGCCGCTCGTGTGTCGTCTCCAGCCGTACGACGGCTGTCCCGGGGCGCACGGCCTGGTGGACGGCGTCCGGCAGGAGCCTGGTCACCCGCGGGGAGTCGGAGTCGGACATCGCCTCACCTGCCTGCCGGGCATGAGGAAACCGAGTGGCTCCCTCGTTTCACGGTACTCCGCGTCCGACGGCTGCCGGGGGCACCCGGAGTAGAGTGAAAGATCCCGCCCGTCTCATACCGGGACATCGAACTCCGAGGTCGCCATGGAGTCCACGGAAACACCTTCGGACGGGCACGCCGCGGTCCGTATCGTCGCCGCCTCCCCCGAGGTCGCCCGTCGCGTCGCGGAGGTTCTCCGCCATTGCTTCGCCGCCACCGAGCAGCGCAGCTATCCCCTGGGTGCCGAGGGAGGAACCCGCCTCGACCTCACCGTGGACACCACTCGTGCGGCAGAAGCGGCACGGTCCTGGCTGGAGACCAGCCGGTCCGAGGAGGACGGCCGCCGTACGAACTGAGGCGGCGTCCGGGGGCGCGTCACGCGGGACCGTCCGCCGCGGCCACCATGAGCGGTTCCGCGGCCTCCTCGGTCAGATCGGGCGCCACGACGACCAGGTCCCAGCGCCCCAGGCCGGGCGAGAGCAGGACGATGGTGGGCGCGGCGGATGCGGCGAGGGTCCTGTGCAGTCGTACGACCTGGTTGGAGACGAGCATCCGGCCCGGCACCACGGACCAGGTCGCCCCGTTGACGGTGACGCTGGTGATGTGGCCCCAGGCGCGCGGCAACCCGGCGAGCAGCCGGGGGAGTTCGGCGAGCAGGTCGTACGAACGGGGCCACCACGCTCCGTCGATGGGACGGGGCATGCCGCCGTGGGGTGCCAGGCGCAGCCGCAGGAGGGGATGGGAGGGAAGCGGGGGTTGCAGGGCGGTGGTCACGAGAAGCTCCTGTCGGTCGCCGTGCGGCGGAGGAACATGGCTCCTCGGCCCGTATCCCGAGTTCCGGCATACGAAAGGCCTCCGTCTTCTGCACCGTACTCCTGCCTGTGTAACAACCGCGTCCGCTCATGAGCGGCAACGCGTTGACATGGGCCGGTACCGGACGTTGACTGGCGACACGGCTCAGAGCCATGCCGCTCCGGACATCCGGCACGACGCACAGGAAAGCGGCACTTGATGATGTACGACCAGACACGCGCCCAACAGCCCGCGGGCCAGTCCCACGGCGCCGCACGCCGCGCCCCGGGCCCGGAACCGTTGGTCCCGCCGGACGAGCGGGAAAGGATCGTCCAGCGCCTCGGACGGGCCCTCAACACGTTCCCCGACACTCCGCGTGAGTCACTGGAGGAAGCCGAGGGCGCCTTCGACGATGCGATCGCCCAGCTCATGGAGGCCCTCGCCGAGCAGCGGCGTACCCTCCGCGAGGGCTGGCAGGACCAGGATCCCGAAACGCACTCCGCCGAACTCCACCTCGCGCTGAGGCAGTACCGGGAGATCACCCAGCGGCTGCTGCGCCTCTGAGTTCGCGGGGATCAGAGCGACGGGATCGCCTGGGCCAGCGCCGCCACCGCCGCCGCCAGCGGGGCGACCGGTTCGGCGAAGGCTGTCAGGCGGTCCAGGGCCCGGCGGACCACCCCGGGCTCGGGGGCGCTCTCGTCCAGTTCCTCGCGGAGCCTGCGCAGCTCCGCCCGCGGGGAGTCCTGGTCGGGGAGGCCGGCGCGGTGCTCGTCCAGGAGGCGTTCGATCAGCGCCAGGCGGTCGTGGATCTGGGTGCCGCTGACGAACACCCGGTCCTCGACCTCCAGCGCGGCGAGGCTCGGGCCGCCGTCGACGGGCGGCTCGGCGGTGGCGTGCCGTACGGCGGCCTCGCGCAGCCGGGCGCGCAGCCGTTGCACCACGTCCCAGGTGTCGAAGTCGGTGAGGGGGGTGCCGGGCCGTTCGGGCAGCAGCGGCAGCGACAGGGACCACTGCGACTGCCGTACGCCCTGGCCCACGAAGGGGGAGAACCCGCTGTAGACGGTGACATTGCCGGACTGCGCCTTGGCCACGGCCTGCACTCCGGCGATCGCCCACGACTCCCCGGGCTCGGGACCGGCCTTGGGGGAGAAGTTCTCGCGCCGCAGTGACTCGCGCAGCCGCTTGTCGACGTCCAGCTCCTCCTGGGCCATCGTCCAGTACGCCCACACCCCGCCGCCGATCACCGCCAGCAGCGGCGGAATGCCGAGGGCGTAGGAGCCGGCGAGCCAGCTCCACGGCCCCGGCAGCGGCAGCGCCGAGAGGAACAGGCCGAACAGGATCCCGGCGAGCAGCAGCCCGGCGATGGTTCCGACGAGCCACCGTGCGGCCGCCGCCGTGTCCACCGGTTCCCGTCCGCGCACGACACGCCGCGGCGCCCGGGAGGCCTTGGCCAGCGCCTTGAAGGCGAGGTTGCCGAAGACCAGCCACAGCGGGCCGAAGGCCGCGATCAGCAGGTAGATCGCGGCCAGCCGGTGGTTACGTGCCCGGTGCAGCCGGCGGGCCGCCAGGCTGTGCCGGACGACGGGCACCAGATCGACGCCGGGCGAGGGCGCGACCGCGCCGAGGTCGTCGCGCAGCACGTCCTCGACGACCCGGCGGGTGAAGGCGGGGTCGGTGTAGGCGGCCGCGCACAGGTGGCGGGTGGTGTCGCCGGGCGCGGTGGAGCCCACGACTCCGCCAGGGGCATCGGGCGAGGAAGGGGCCATGGTGCTGCTCCGTTCACGGATACGGGACATGGCTGCGCGGGCTCCGGTCCCGCCGAACACGGCTGCCAGGGCCACGCCCAGCAGCAGCCCGAAGACGAGGCCGTCCACCAGGAAGTTGATGATCACCGCGTCCGTGGGGGAGCCGAAGAACATCAGGGACTCTTCGCCGTCGGCCTTGACGACGGCCCAGGACGCCACCGTGGCGACGAGCGAGAGGATCATGCCCGCGCCGAACGCGGCGAGCCACCGGATCCCCTGGGAGGCCGGGCCGCGGGCCAGCAGCCGGGGCGCCAGTACGGCGCCGGCGAGCAGGACGGTCAGGGCGGTGTCGCCCGCGAGGTAGAGCGGCTCGCTGATCCCCTCCGAGCTGGGGGAGAGGTCCCAGGCCGGGACGTACAGCGAGCGGTGCACCAGGCTCATCAGGGGCGTGTCCGGACGCGCCTCGGTCAGGGGATCCCGCAGCCAGGGGCTGCCGAGCAGCACAAGTCCCCCGCACAGCAGGGCGGTTCTTCGCCCCGAACGCATTGATCGTCCCACGGCACCCCCCCGTCACACCCCCGGCCGCAGCACTGTACGTAGTCGAACGGCTGCGCACCAGCGGTCCGCGAGACATTCCGGGGGAGTGTCAGCCCGCCGTGAGCTCCGCCAACTCGCCCAGCGGCAGCGTGTGTTGGGTCTGGAGTACCTTGGCGCGCAGGTAGCGGACGTTGTGGGCGGTGGTGAAGACACCGGTCGGGACCCGGTCGCGGACGGCGATGCCGAGGTCTCGCAACTGCGCTGCCTTGTCGGGGTTGTTGGAGAGCAGGTCGAGTTCGCCGATGCCGAGGGCCTTGAGCATCTGGGCGGCCGCCGTGTAGTCGCGGGCGTCCTCGGGCAGGCCGAGGGCGGCGTTCGCGGCGTAGGTGTCGAGGCCCTGGTCCTGGAGGGCGTACGCGTCGAGCTTGTTGTAGAGGCCGATGCCGCGGCCCTCCTGGCGGAGGTAGAGCAGCACGCCCCCGCGCTCCGCGATGCGCTCGACCGCCTCGCGCAGCTGGGGGCCGCAGTCGCAGCGGGCCGAGCCGAAGACATCGCCGGTCAGGCACTCGGAGTGGAGCCGGACGAGCGGGACGGGGCCGGGGTCGCCGAGGACGACGGCCACGTGCTCCTGTTCGTCGGTGAGGCCGTGGAAGGTGACGAGGTCGGCGTCGACGCTGTAGCCGTCGTGGAAGCGCAGCGGGACGCGGACACGGGAGCGCGGGGTGGCGGCGGGGAGGTCGGACATGCGGGTCTCCGGTCGTCCTGGACTGATCTGCTTCATATTTGAAGCAGATCCTCGGACGTGACCCTAACCCGTGCTTGAAGTTTGAAGCAACCTGTTTGTGTGGTGCGGCTCATGCAGGGGTGTCGTCACCGGACGCGCACGGCGCCGAGCGGCGCAGCCACGGCACGTCGGCCGGCTCCCCGCCCTGCAGTGCGTGGGTGACGCCGTTGAAGATCTCCTCCAGCTGGCCCACCTGTTCCGGGGTGAGGTGATCGAACAGGGCGGCCCGGACGGTCGCGACATGACCGGGCGCCGTCCGCTCCAGCACGGTCATCCCCTCGTCCGTCAGCGCCGCGACGCTGCCCCGCTTGTCCCAGCGGCACTCCTCACGCCGTACGAGCCCGTCCTTCTCCAGCCTGGCCACGGCGTACGTCAGCCGGCTTCTGGTGATCTTCAGGCTCTCCGCGAGGTCGGTCATCCGCAGCCGGTGCTCGGGGGACTCCGAGAGATTGGCGAGGATGGAGTAATACATGTGCGGCATGCCGGCGTCATGCTGGAGCTGCCGGTCCAGGGTGTCCTCCAGGAGGAGGGTCGCACCGATGTACGCGCGCCAGGCGCGCTGCTCCTCGGGGGTGAGCCAGCGGGTCGTCATGGGTCCAGTGTAGATTTGCTTAAAACTTGAACCAAGCCCCGCCTTGAACCAAGCCCCGCCTTGAACCAAGCCCCGCCTTGAACCAAGCCCCGCCTTGAACCAAGCACCGCCTGAAACCACGTCAACCCGCCCTGACCTGCTAGTCAGCCACTCCCGCGCAGCGGGGGAACCTCAAACCAAGCCCCGCCTACCAAGCCCCGCCTACCAAGCCCCGCCTACCAAGCCCCGCCTACCAAGCCCCGCCTACCAAGCCCCGCCTACCAAGCCCCGCCGGCCCCGCTGGAGCGTCGATGCCTCTCCCCTACGTCCTGCTGTCGGCCGCCGTCTCCCTCGACGGCTACCTGGACGACACCGGCCCCGAGCGGCTGCTGCTCTCCAGCCCGGCCGACTTCGACCGGGTCGACGAGGTACGGGCCTCGGTCGACGGGATCCTCGTCGGCGCGGGCACGATCCGTGCCGACAACCCACGGCTCCTGGTCAACTCCCCGGCGCGGCGCGCGGCGCGGGTCGCGGCGGGGCGGCCGGAGTATCCGCTGAAGGTCACGGTCAGCGGCAGCGGGGAGCTGGATCCCGGGGCGAACTTCTGGCACACGGGCGGCGAGAAGGTCGTCTATACGACGGAGAAGGGCGCGGAGCGGGCCCGGGCCGTGGGCCTGGCCGCGGACGTGGTGTCCCTGGGCCCCGACCTGGACTGGCGGCTGCTGCTGGAGGACCTGGACGCCCGGGGCGTCAGGCGGCTGATGGTGGAGGGCGGCGGACGGATCCACACCCAACTCCTCCAGGAGGGCCTGGCCGACGAGCTCCACCTCGTGCTCGCCCCCCTGTTCGTCGGCGACCCGTCCGCGCCGCGCCTCTTCGGGCCCGGCGGGTACCAGCAGGGCCGACTGCGGCTGATCGAGTCCCGCCGTATCGAGGACGTGGTCCTGATGCGCTACGAACCGACGGCCCCCGGCGCCGGCACGCGGTCCACGGCCGCCGACCACCACTGGCTCCGCCTCGCCTGCGAACTGGCCGAACTGTGCCCGCCCTCGCGGACGGCGTTCAGCGTCGGCGCGGTGGTCGTGGCGTCCGACGGTACGGAACTCGCGCGCGGGCACTCCCGGGAGGGCGACGACCCGGTGGTCCACGCGGAGGAGGCGGCGCTGGCGAAGATCGACCCGGCGGACCCGCGTCTTGCCTCGGCGACGGTGTACAGCAGCCTCGAGCCCTGCGCCCACCGCGCCTCCCGCCCGGCGCCCTGTGCCCGGCTGATCCTGGAGGCGGGGGTACGCAGGGTGGTCACGGCCTGGCGTGAGCCGGACACGTTCGTGGTGGACGCCGACGGGAGCGGGCTGCTGGCGTCGGCGGGGGTGGATGTGGTGGTGCTGCCGGAGTTCGAGGACCGGGCGAAGGCACCGAACGCGCACCTGCTGGGCTGAGGCGCCGGGGTGTTTCGCCCCCCCCCGCCGCCCCTACCCGTCCCGTCCCCGGGGGCTGCCGCCCCCCGCCCCCCGGACCCCCGCTTCGGGCCTGAGGGGGCCACGTCCTCACACGCCGGACGGGCTGGAAACGCCGTGCCCCAGTCCAATCGGCCCAACCCAGCCTGCGCCCCCGCCCCCGCGGCGCGACGCTGCCCCTATGAGGTCCGTCCGACTTGCCGCCGCTCTCCTGCTTGCCACCCTCCTCGCCGCCTGCGGAGCAACCGGTGCCGACTCCCGCACCATGGCCCGTGCCCTCCCGCCCGACGCCGAGTTCACCCACCCCGGCGTCCTGGTCAGCGCGTCGCAGCTGGCGGCCGTGCGCGAGAACGTGACCGCCGGGAAGCAGCCGTGGCTGAGGGCGTATCTGGATATGCGGGACAGCAAGTACGGGGCCTACAAGTACCGGGCCGAGCCGTACGAGGACGTTCACTGCCCCGGGGGGAAGAGGGCCGGCCGCGGTTGTGTGGAGGAGCGTGAGGACGCCATCGCCGCCTACACGCAGGCCCTGCTGTTCACCGTCACCGGCAAGCGGCAGCACGCCGTCAAGGCCAGGGAGATCATGGACGCCTGGTCGGCGAAGCTGCGGCGGCACACCGGGGCGAACGCCGGCCTCCAGGCCGGATGGGCGGGGTCGACATGGGCGCGGGCGGCCGAGATCGTCCGGAACAGCGACGGCGCGGGCTGGCCCGAGGACCGCGTACGCCGCTTCGAGAAGATGCTCCGCACCGCCCACCTCCCCCAGGTCACCAGGAAGGTCCCCGACGCCAACGGCAACCGGGACCTCGTCACCACCGACGCCGCCATCGGCATCGCAGTCTTCCTCGACGACCGCAAGACCTTCGACGACGCCCTGGCCCGCTTCCGCGACCGCGTCCCCGCCTACTTCTACCTGGAGAAGGACGGCCGCCTCCCGCTCACCCCGGCGGGGTCGAGCATGAACACCCCGCAGCGGCTGGCGAGGTACTGGTTCGGGCAGACGACGTACAAGAAGGGCGTCACCCAGGAGACCTGCCGTGACCTCCAGCACGTCGGCCAGTCGATCGCCGCCACCGCGCACATCGCCGAGACCGCCTGGCACCAGGGCGTCGACCTGTACGGCGAGGCCGAGGGCCGGCTCAGGGCCGCGCTCGACCTGCACGCCCGCCAGCAGCTGGGCGAGTCCACGCCGGGCTGGCTGTGCGGCGGCAAGGTGGAGCGGAACATGGGGCCCGATCTGGAGGTCGCCCTGAATCATCTGGAGGGCCGCCGCGGCGGCTCCGTCCCGGCGGCCCGCAGGCTCGCCGAACAGACCCGCCCGGCCGGTACCGACAACCTCTTCGTCGCCTGGGAGACGCTGACCCACGCGGGCAATCCCGCAGCGTGAAGAAACGTGTGTGCATCGGGTCCCACGGATGACGTACACTGGTTTCAACGACGCGGGGTGGAGCAGCTCGGTAGCTCGCTGGGCTCATAACCCAGAGGTCGCAGGTTCAAATCCTGTCCCCGCTACTGAAGGCCGAGGGCCGGAATCCGAAAGGGTTCCGGCCCTCGGTGTTTCCACGCCTCCTCCACTCGGCCCACACCGTTCGCCCCCCCCGCTCCCGCTCCGGGAAGCCTGGAGGGACGGCGGATGCGGCGGGAGGCGGGCAGTGCGGGCTTCAGGCATGGACGAGGCACGGCGCGTCCCGCCCGGCCGCACCCTCGTACTGCTGCTTCCGCCACTGCTGATCGCGGGTGGGGTCCTCTACGACCTCATCACCCCCCGCGGCTTCACCGCGATCCCCTTCTTCACCGCCGCACCGCTGGTCGCCGCGCCGTTCTACTCCCTGATGGGCACCGTCGTCACCGGAGCCGTCGCCCTGCTCGCCGCCTACGGCGTCCACCTCCGGCTGGGCTTCGGCATGGACGCGGACACGGTCACCGAGGTGGTGACGGTGGTCACCGTCGCCGTCCTGGCCGTCGGGCTCAACCGCGTCGTACGCCGCGGCGATGGGCGGCTCGCCTCCCAGCGCGAGATCGCCGTGGCGACCCAGCGCGCCGTCCTGCCCGACCCCCTGGAGCGGATCGGCGGCTACGCCATCGCCGCCCGCTACGAGGCGGCGCAGGCCGACGCCTTCATCGGCGGCGATCTGTACGCGGTGCAGGACAGCGCGTACGGCGTTGGGCTCGTCGTCGGCGATGTGCGCGGCAAGGGGACGGGAGCCGTCGCGGCCGTGGCCGTCGTCATCGGGGCCTTCCGGGAGGCCGCCGAGCAGGAGGCGAGCCTGGAGGCGGTCGCGCAGCGGCTGGAGCGGGCGCTGGCCCGGGAGGGCTCGCGGCGCGACGGGATCGAGGCCGTCGAGGGGGTCACGACCGCCGTGCTCGCCGAACTCCCGCACGGCGACGGGGTGGTTCGCGTCGTCAACCGCGGCCATCCGCCGCCGCTGCTGCTGTACCCCGACGGCACCGTGCGCCCGCTGCCTGCCCGGGAGCCCGCCCTCCCGCTCGGCATGAGCGGCCTCGGCAACTGGCCCGACCGCGCCGACGACGCCCCCTTCCCGCCCGGCACCACCCTGCTCCTGTACACCGACGGCCTCTCCGAGGCCCGCGACCCGCACGGCGTCTTCTACGACCCGCAAGCGCGGCTGGCGGGCCGCGGCTTCCGCGATCCCGGCACCCTGATCCGGACCCTCGCCGAGGAGGTGCGCCGGCACTGCGGGGGCGGGATGGCGGACGACATGGCCCTGCTCGCCGTGCGCAGACCCTGACCGCCGACCACGCTGATCGTCACCAGGGGTGATCGGATGGAAGCCCTCCGCATAACAACTGACGTACCGTCAATACCTGTGTGACACCTGGGGCTTGGTCAACTCGCCCGATTTAGCGCCCTAGTGACCTGAAAGTCCGGTCCAAAAACGTTAATGATCAAGTCGAACAGCTTGGAATCCGCGCCCCGAGTCTATTAACGTTCGATAACGCAGCGCGGTCGTCCCAGCCGTCACAAGAGTCGGCTCCGTGCGCACGCGCCGAATCCCGTAAGGGAACCGGGGAACCACCACTTGGGGTGAATCGGGCGTAATCCGCCGTGCGGAAACGGCAGATATACGCGCGTAGGAGACCTTCCTGCTCCGAACCCGTCAGCTAACCCGGTAGGCGAGAAGGAAGGAAAGGAGCACGCCCACGTGGCGTCAAACCGGCCTGCCCCCGAGGCCCCGTTCGTGCCGAGCCAGCGCAGTGAAGAGGCCTACGGCTACGGCAGTCACCGCACCGACGAGGGCCCCTGGGAGGAGTGGAACCCCACCGCGGAGTCCATTCGCCCGGTACGCGGCCGGCACCGCGTCGCCAAGCAGCGTGGCGGCGGACTCGCCCGCAGCTCCACCGTTCTCGGCGTCGGTGTCATAGCCGCCGTCGGCGCGGGCGGCATGGCCAGCGCACAGTCCGGCAAGCCGCCGGTCGCGATCACCATGCCCGACCTGCCGCTGATCTCCGACGACACCGCGGACGAGGCGCCCGAGACCTCGTCCACCCCGCTCAGCAGCGTCGGTGTGACCACCGCCGACGCCGGGCAGGGCACCTCGGACGCCGGTGAGGTGCTGCGCGCCAGGATCATGGCCCAGGCCGAGCAGCAGCAGGACCAGGTCGACACCAAGGCCGCCGAGGCCGCCGCCGCTGCCGCCGAGAAGGCCGCCGCGGAAGCCGCCGCCAAGGCCGAGAAGGAGGCCAAGGCCAAGGCCGCCGCCGCCAAGGAGAAGGCGGAGCGGGAGGCCCGCGCCAAGGCCGAGGCCGAGCGCCTGGCCGCGCTGGCCAAGCAGTTCGCGCTGCCGACCTCCTCGTACACCATCACCTCGACCTTCGGTGAGTCCGGCTCGATGTGGTCCTCCGGCTACCACACCGGCCTGGACTTCGCCGCTCCCACGGGCACGCTGATCAAGGCGGTTCACTCCGGCACGATCACCTCCGCCGGCTGGGACGGCTCCTACGGCTACAAGACCGTGCTCACCCTGGAGGACGGCACCGAGATCTGGTACGCCCACCAGTCCTCGATCAGCGTCAGCGTCGGGCAGAAGGTCACCACCGGGGACGTCATCGGCCGCGTGGGCGCGACCGGCAATGTCACCGGCGCCCATCTGCACATGGAGGTCCACCCCGGCGGCTCCTCCTCCGGCATCGACCCGCTCGCGTGGCTGCGCGGCAAGGGCCTCACCCCCTGACCTCAGCCCCCGTGTGAACCCCGGCGGTCCTGACGACGACCCCCCGACGTCAGGGCTGCCGGTTTTCGGTGTCCGGGACTCCTCTCACGACCGGTACGGGTTGTGCGCGGGGTACGGACCCGCCGGGTACGCCGGATAGGGCTGGTACGTCGGCTGCGACGGGTACCCGTACACGCCGTACATCGGCCATGGCGCCGCCACCACCGGCACCGGCGGGGCCGTGGCGCGGGCCGCGTGGTCGAGGGCCGGACGGGCGACCTCCCTGCGGCGCCACAGCTCCTGCAGCAGCTCCTGTTCCCGTACGCCGAAGTCGGCGCCCGCGCGGCCCCGGCGCCCTCGGTGCCGCAGGAACGCGAGCGAGGTCGCGTAGGCCTCGTACTGCGCCACCTCCCGCGCCGCCCGCTTCCCGGCGTGGCGGCGGGCGTACTGCCGGGCCAGGCGCCGCGCCCGCATCGAGCTCAGGGCGAAGGGCTCGCCCGGGGTGAGCCAGCCGGCGACGGCGTAGGCGGGCAGCTCCTCCCGGACGGTGCGCAGCTCGCGCTGCCGGGTCCAGATCACCAGCCAGGTCAGCAGCCCGAACGCGGGCACCATGATCGCCGCGTACACGGCGAAGAAGCCGTACGGGCCGAAGGCCGACGAGCCGTTCCACATCGCGTGCATGCCCATCGCGAGCAGCAGCCCCGACAGCGGCAGCAGGACCCGGCGCCGGCGCTGACGGTCGCCGGAGAGCGCGGCGATGCCGAAGCCGATGCCGGAGAGGACGGTGAACAGGGGGTGCGCGAAGGGCGACATGACGATGCGCACGAAGAACGTCGCGGCGGTGACGGAGGCGATGCCGCTGTCGCCGGTGAGCTGGTCGGTGCCGAAGGCGGTGCCGAGGTAGAGGATGTTCTCGGTGAACGCGAAGCCGGTGGCGGTGACCCCCGCTATCACCACCCCGTCGACGAGCCCGGTGAAGTCCCGGCGCCGGAAGAGGAAGACGAGCAGTACGGCGGCCGCTTTCGCCGACTCCTCCACGACCGGGGCTATGACGGTTGCCCCCAGGGTGTCCGCACTGGACGGGTCCGCGGTGGCCGTGGCTATCCATCTGGTCGCGAAGCTGTTGGCGACGATGGCTATCAGCGTGGCCGCGCAGGCGCCCCAGGCGAAGGCGAACAGCAGATTCCGCCAGGGGCCCGGCTCGACCCGGTCCAGCCACCGGAATGCGGCTATGAGGAGGGGGACGGGCAGGACCGCGAGTCCGAGCCCGACCAGGAACCCCTGGGTGCCCGTCTGTTCGCGTACGAGCGCGAAGATGACGAGGCCGGAGAGCGCGAGCAGGGTGATCAGCGCGCCGTAACGCACCCTCCCCCAGAGGGGGTACCCCCACCGCTGCCACCAGTGCGCGTGCCGCAGTGCGCCGCCGGGGGGACCGGTGGGGTGCGTCGGATACGGGGGACAGGTGGCCACGGCATTGACCCTAACGAGGGAAGGGCGCAGCCCGCAGAGGAGCGCGGTGGGCTCAGGCGCCGGTGGGGGGTAGGTCTCGGTGCGGTGCGTGCTGCCGCACAGGCTGCTGTACGCGACGGAAGAGCAGGTCGTTCACGACATGTCCCTTGTCCAGTCCCTGGCCCTCGAAACGGGTCAGCGGCCGGAACTCGGGACGCGGCGCAAAACCGCCGTCGGCCTGCGTGTTCTCGAAGTCCGGGTGCGCCGTCAGTACGTCGAGCATCTGTTCGGCGTACGGCTCCCAGTCGGTCGCGCAGTGCAGGATCGCGCCGGGCCTGAGCCGGGTCGCGGCGAGGCTGAGGAACTCGGGCTGGATCAGCCGGCGCTTGTGGTGCCGCTTCTTGGGCCAGGGGTCCGGGAAGAAGACGCGGAGCCCGTCGAGCGAGTCCGGGGCGAGCATCTCCCTGAGCAGGATGATGGCGTCGCCGTTGCCGACCCGGATGTTGGTCAGGCCGTGGTGATCGGCGAGGTTGAGCAGATTGCCCTGACCGGGCGTGTGCACATCGACGGCCAGCACATTGGTCGCCGGGTCGGCGGCGGCCATCTGCGCGGTGGCCTCCCCCATCCCGAACCCGATCTCCAGCACGACGGGATTGTCATTTCCGAACAGCTGACCGAGATCGATGACCTGCTGCCCGTCGATGTCCAGCCCCCACTTGGGCCACAACCGCTGCAGCGCATCCGCCTGTCCGGCGGTCACCCGACTCCGCCGCGGCTGAAAACTCCGGATCCGCCGCTCGAAGTGCGACCCGGCGGGATCGGCCTTGGGCCCATCGGGAAACCGCGGCTCCCCCTTGGTCCGCGTATGCCGAACAGACGCACCGGGCTCATGGCCGGGGGCGCAGTGGGGGGCTTCGGGGGTGTGGAGGGAGTCAGACACAGTGGGATTGATTTTACGTGAGGAGAACCCACCAGCCGGTCCGGCGTTCGAGGACGAGGACATCCCCTCACACCGACCCCAGCACGGCCAGCGCCCGCCGAGCCACCTCCCGCCCGATCGGCAACGACGCCGTCGCCGCCGGAGACGGCGCGTTCAGGACATGCACCGCGCGCGCCCCCTCCTTGATCAGGAAGTCGTCCACCAGCGTCCCGTCCCGAAGAACCGCCTGCGCCCGCACCCCCGCCGCCGCAGGCACCAGATCCTCTTCGGCGACCGCGGGCAACAAGCGCCGCACAGCGGCAGCGAACGCTCTCTTGGACACGGACCGCCGCAGCTCCCCCGCCCCGTACCGCCAATGCCGCCGGGCTATGGCCCACGCCCCCGGCCACCCCAGCGTCGTGGCGATCTCAAGAGGCCTTACGACCCCCCACCCGTACCCCTCCCGAGCCAGCGCCGGCACCGCGTTGGGCCCGACATGCACACCCCCGTCGACGCCACGCGTCAGATGCACCCCGAGAAACGGAAACGCCGGATCCGGCACCGGATACACCAGCCCCCGCACCAGCTCGGGCCGCGCCAGCTCGTAGTACTCCCCCCGGAAGGGCACAATCCGCATCCCCGGCTCGTCCCCGGTGAGCCGCGCGACCTCGTCGCAGTACAGCCCCGCACAGTTCACCAGCACCCGCGCCCGCACGACGTCGCCCTCGCCCGTCCGCACGGCGACCCCGAGCTCCGGCCGCCGGTCGACCCGTACGACCTCCGCCCCGTACCGGATCTCCGCCCCCGATGCCTCGGCCAGCCGTCGCGCGACACCGACGAAGTCACAGATCCCCGTGGTCCCCACATGTATCGCCGCGAGCCCCCGCACCTCGGGCTCGTACTCGGCGATCTGCGCGGCCCCCAGCTCCCGCACCGGAATCCCGTTCTCCCGCCCCCGCTGCACCAGCGCGTGCAGCCGAGGCAGCTCCGCCCGCTCGGTGGCGACGATCAGCTTCCCGGTGACGGCATGATCGATGTCGTACTCGGCGCAGAACTTGACCATCTCGGCGGCACCCCGCACGGCATACCGCGCCTTGAGCGACCCGGGCCGGTAGTAGATCCCGCTGTGGATCACCCCGCTGTTCCGCCCGGTCTGGTGCCGGGCGGGCCCGGCCTCCTTCTCCAGCACGGTGACACGGGTGCCCGGCGCGGCCCGCGTGATCGCATACGCCGTGGACAGCCCGACGATCCCCCCGCCGACCACGAGCACATCACAGTCGTAAGCGACCGACCGCACCAGCACCACCTCCCGCCTCCGATAGTGCACTGCGCCACTGACAATGCCTTCAAACCAAGGGGGAGAGGCGAAGGAACCTACGCCGGAGTCATCAGCAAAGGACGCGCCCTCTCCCTCAGCTCCACCACACGCGGCTCGTCCCCGTACGGCTCAAGACGGTGCAGAAGATCCTTCACATACTCGGTGGTACGCGCCGAGGAGATCCGCCCCGCGACCTCCACCGCCCGCACGCCCTGCTCGCATGCCGCATCGAGATTGCCCGACTCCAGCTCGGCGACCGCGGACACCACCAGCCGCAGCCCGTGCGAGCGCACGAACTCCTCCGTCGGCTTCGACAGCGCCTGCTCCGTGAACCGCCGCACCTGACGCGGTGCCTTCAGATCGCGGTAGCACTCCGCGGCGTCCGCGCAGAAACGGTCGTAGGAGTAGAAGCCGAGCCAGGACGGGTCGTGGTCACCCTCCCGGGAGCGCTCCAGCCAGCCCTCCGCCGCCTTCAGCGCGGCGCCCGCCGCCTGCGCGTCACCCGCGCGCGCGTGCGCCCGTGCCTCGACGAGCCGGAAGAAACTCATGGTGCGCGCGGTGGCAAGACCCCGGTTGCGCTCCAGGGCGGCCTGCGCGAGGTCGACGCCCTCGTCGCCGAAGCCGCGGTAGGTCGCCTGGAGGGACATGGACGCGAGCACGTACCCGCCGAGCGGTACGTCCGCCGCCGCGCGGGCCAGCCGTAGCGCTTGTATGTAGTACCTCTGCGCGGCCTCCTGCTGCCCGGTGTCGAAGGCCATCCACCCGGCGAGCCGGGTCAGTTCGGCGCTCGCCCCGAACAGCGCCCGGCCCACCTCGTCGGAGTACGAGCCGAGCAGCAGCGGTGCCGCCTCCACCCGTAAACACTCGGGCACCATGGACGAACGCCAGTCGCCGCCTCCGTACTTGGAGTCCCAGCGCCTGGCGTCCTCGGCGGCCTCCCGCAGTTTCTGCACGTCGCTGTGGCCGACTTTGACCGGTGCGCCGGAGTCCTCGGCGGGACTCACCTCACGCGCTACCGAGCTGTCGGCCGGGGTTATCAGCCACCGTGAGGCGGGCGTTGCGTATGCGCTTACTGCGAACGATCCGGCCAGTGACTGCCAGATGCCGCCGGAGCCGGCGCGCCGCCCGGCGAGGTCGAGACGGTAGAGCTCCGTCGCCGACCTGACCGCCTGTCCGACGTCCCGGGGGAAGGCGAGGCCCACTTCGGGTGCGGGATCCGCGTCCGCCAGGCCGATCTCGTGGAGCGGGACCGGGCGGCCGAGCTTCTGGCCGATGGCGGCGGCGATGAGGTGCGGCGCCGCGCCTTGCGGCACCATTCCCTTCGACACCCAGCGCGCCACCGACGTCTTGTCGTAGCGAAGAGTCAACCCGCGTTGAGCGCCAAGGTCGTTGACGCGGCGCGCGAGGCCTGCGTTGCTGATTCCCGCGAGGGCGAGAACGGCGCCGAGTTTTTCGTTCGGCCCGCGTTGCTCCCTGGACATGCGCCACCCCTCGACACAGACGGCTGCCGCGCTGGCATAACCACGCGGCATTCGTAAACCCAGCGTAGTTCGCCGCATCCCAAGCGTTAAGGGGCATTCTTCCGGATGGCGGGATTGTGGTCCGTACTGAAGTGCGGTTCAGGTACGGACGGTTGCGCTGTGCTCCCGCTGTGTGGCCGTGCGCCCGGGTGTGCGCTCTTCTCCGGCCATCGGGGGAGCGATTCCATGGATCGTGCGTGGGTCGGCCCGCTGTACTGGATCCAGTGGGCTGGGGGACACCGCCGCCTCCATCCCCGCGGGCGGCGGAACGGTCCGGGGGGCGAGTCCCGCCTCCCGGACTGCGCACACGCCAAGTAGTGCGCAGGGCCTGCACGGAGTGTGGCCGAACCTGTCGTCGTCACGCCGATTTGGCCGAAAATCGACCCTGCCTTTCGTGGGCGATTACCGCTCCCACCATGGAACTTGAGGGCGCTAAGGGCGTTCTGGGGGAGTGAACCGGGGGCGCATTCGCGTCGCCGTGGCCGAGTGGTCTCCTTGGCCTGCATGGGTATGGATGCCCTATGGAGGCGCCTACGGGGCGCACTTCGCGGATCTCAAGCGGTGTCACCGCGTCTCCGGCGCGCGTCCTTCATGGCAGCATGGTGAACCGGTTCGTACGGTGCACTGGTTGTCCACAGCCTGTGGAGGCGTCGATGCGGTGGTTGGTGGGATGGAGCAGCACCGCCGCGGGAGCCGCCCAGATCGGTTCCGCGGGGGCCACCGGGCGCGACGGCGAGACGGTGCACCCGGTCGGGTCCCACCTCCTGTGGGGTGACCCGGATCCGCTGTGGGCGGTCGGCGACTGGCGCCCCGACGAGGTGCGCGTGGTGCAGGCCGACGCCCAGAACCGGATCGCCGTTCTCGGCGTCTGCGGGGCGAGCGACGAGCAGCTGCGGGTCGGTCTGTTCGCCGCGCGGGGCGGGGCACTTCGGCATCTGACGGCCTGGCCCGGCAGCTACACCGCCGTCGTCCAGGTCGGCCGCAGGGTCATGGTGTGCGGCGATCTCGCGGGCGCCCGGCCGGTGTTCTACACCCCCTGGGCCGGCGGTACGGCATACGCGACCGCCGCGCTGCCCCTCGCCGACCTCATCGAGGCCAACCTCGACTTCGGGCATCTGGCCGCCCTGCTCGCCGCCCCGGACGTCCCCGCCGCGCTCGACGACTCCACCCCCTATGACGGCGTTCGGCGCATTCCGCCGGGGCACGCGCTGATCCTGCGCGCCGGGGCGCGGGAGATCGCCGGGTACGAGCCGGTCGCCTCCCTCGCGGTGGCGGCGCCCCCGGCCGACCCGGACAGCGCGGTGGACGCCGTGCGCGACGCGCTCGTGGACGCCGTACGGGCCCGGCTGTCCGCGCCCCGGCACGTACCCGGCGCCGACATCGACCCCGGCCCCGTCCCGGGCATGGGTCCCGCGGAACGCCGTGCCGCGCGCGGGATGCCCGTTCCCGGTATCGGGGCGGACCTCTCCGGCGGCCCCGCCTCCGGCACCCTCGCCCTGCTCGCCGCCGGCCTGCCCGGCATGCCGGGCACGGTGCTGGGCCACGGCACGGGCGCGGGGGAGCGGCTGCTGGCGGTCACCTTCAACGACCTCGCCGTCGCCGGCCGGGAGTCCGAGCTGGAACGGGCGGGCACCCTCGCGGCCAACCCGCGCCTGCACCACGTGGTGGTGACCGGCGGCGAGGAGACACTCCCGTACGCCGATCTGGACGGCCCGCTCACCGACGAACCCGGGCCCTCCCTGGTGACGGCGGCCCGGCACCGGGCACGGCTCGCGGCGGGCAGCGCGGACCACTTCACCGGCTACGGCGCCCGTCAGGTGCTGGACGCCCATCCGGCCCGGCTGACGGACCTGTTGATGGACCGCCAGCGCCGGCACCTCGTCCGTCCCGTCGCCGCGCTCGCCAAGGCGGACGGCTCGGTGATGGTCCCCGCGCGCGTGTACGGCGCGGCGCGCAAGCTGGCGCGCACGCCGTATCGCACGGGACTTGAGGCGCTGGCCGAGCGGCTGCTCCACCGGCGCTTCGACGAACCCGGAGGTGCCGTAGGGGCGTCGCTGGCGGCGCTCACCTGGGCCAGACCGGGTCCGGCGGCGCGCTGGCTGACGGGGGAGGCGCTGGCTGAAGTATCGGTTCGCCTGCAGGGGGCGACGAGCCGCTCCGGGGTCGGCCCGGGACAGCGCCCGGGTGACTACCGCGCGCGTGCCGCGCTCGCCCGTCATGCGGCGGACCTGCGTGTGCTGGAGCAGGCCGCCGAGATCCGCTTCCAGCGCCTGCACGCGCCGTTCCTCGACAACCAGGTCGTCCGCGCCTGCCGTGCACTCCCCGAGGCCCTGCGCGTCCGGCCCGGCGCGCGTGCCGCGATCCTGCGTACGGTCCTGGAGGGCGCCGGCGTGGCCGACCTCCCGCCGGGCTGGGGCGCCCCGTCCCACGCACCGGCGGCGGTGGCGGCGCGCAAGGGGCTGAGGGTGGCTGCGAACGACCTGATGGCCCTGTTCGGCACACCTCTGCTGGCGCAGGCCGGCCTGGTGGAGGCCCGCGTGGTCCGCAAGGCCCTCCGAGCAGCGGCCGAGGGCGAACCCCTCCCCCTGGACGGCCTGGCGGACCTCGTCTCCCTGGAACTCTGGCTCATCCGACTGCTGGCCCGCAGGGGAACCTGCTGGACGGGAACCCCGGCACGCGCGCGTGCGGTACCCGCGGGGATCACGCCGCAGCGGGGGGCGTTGGGGGCCGGGGCGGGGGCGCGGCGGGGGTAGGGCAGGCGGTGTACGACCGCTGCACGGGGCGAGGCGCGGCGGGCGCCAGGTCAGGCCGTATGACCACTGCGCCGGGGCGGGGGCGGGGGCGGGGGCGCAAGCCAGGCCGCACGTCCAGTGCGCGAGGGCGCGGCGGGTGTTGGGTCCGGGGGTACGTCCACTTCGCCGGGGCGGGGCGCACGACGACCGCGTGGGAGGCGAGGGCGCGGCGGCTGTGAGTCAGGGCGTACAACCGCCCCGCCGGGGTGAGGGGCGCGGCGGGCGTTGGGTCCGGCCGTACGTCCACTCCGCCCGGGCGGAGGCAGGGCGGACGGGGGCGAGGGCGGGGGCGAGGGCGCGGCGGCTGTGAGTCAGGGCGTACAACCGCCCCGCCGGGGTGAGGGGCGCGGCGGGCGTAAGTCCGGGCGTACAACCGCCCCGCCATGGCACGGACGCGGGCGGCGTAAATCAGGCCGCACGACCGCCACCGTCGGCCCCCGGCGACAATGACCCCGTGCGGTACAGAATCCTGGGCGTCACCCAGGCCGAGGACGACAACGGGACCGAAGTCCCCGTCGGCGGCCCGCGGCTGCGTGCCCTGCTGACCGCCATGGCTCTGCGGCCCGGGCGGGTCATCGCTCCGGAGACCTTGATCGACGAGGTCTGGTCCGACGACCCGCCCCAGGACGCCCCGGCCGCGCTCCAGGCCCTCGTCGGCCGCCTCCGCCGCAGCCTCGGCAAGGAAGCGATCGTCTCCGGGAGCGGCGGCTACCGGCTGGCCGCGAGCCGGGAAGACGTGGACCTGCACGTCTTCGAACGGCTCGTCCGCGACGGCACATCGGCCCTGGACCGCGGCGACGCCCCCACCGCCGCCGACGCCCTGCGCGCCGCCCTCGCCCTGTGGCGCGGCCCCGCCCTCGCCGACCTCCCCGACCGCACCGCCGCGGCCCGACCCGACGCGCTGCGGCTCACCGCGATCAGA
Organism: Streptomyces sp. P17; assembly: GCF_032436805.1. Classification (NCBI taxonomy): domain Bacteria; kingdom Bacillati; phylum Actinomycetota; class Actinomycetes; order Kitasatosporales; family Streptomycetaceae; genus Streptomyces; species Streptomyces sp. P17. The sequence continues at coordinate 106,470 of NZ_JAVRBF010000022.1, forward strand.
GCCCGAGCCGAGGCCGACCTGCGTCTCGGCCGCGCCCAGGACGCCGTACCGGAGCTGACCGAGCTCACCGCGGCCCATCCGTACGACGAACCGCTGCACGCCCTCCTCATCCGCGCCCTGCGCGACACCGGCCGCCGGGCCGACGCGCTCGCCGCCTACGAGACCGCCCGCCGAGCCCTCTCCGACGGCCTGGGCACCGATCCGGGCCCCGAACTCGGCGCCCTGCACACGGAACTCCTCGCCCCGGCCGACGGTCCCGGCATCGACCGGCGCCAGGAACTCCGCGCCCCGCACAGAAACCGGCTCGCCCCGCACCAGGAACTCCCCGCCCCGCACAGAAACCGGCTCGCCCCGCACCAGGAACTCCCCGCCCCGCACCGGGACCCCCTCGCCCCCTCAGCGCCTCCCCCCGGCCCCGAGCCGCACCTCTCCATGCCCCGCCCTCGCACCAACCTCCGCCCCCGCCTCACGACTTTCGTCGGCCGGGAACCCGAGATCGCGGCCATCCGTTCCGAATTGCACAGGGCCCGACTGGTCACGCTCACCGGACCGGGCGGCTCTGGCAAGACCCGCCTCGCCGAGGAAGCCGCCGCCGGGCTCCCGCAGGCGTGGCTGGTCGAGCTGGCCCCGCTCGACCGGCCGGAGGCGGTGCCGGGCGCGGTGGTCAGTGCCCTCGGTCTGCGCGAGACCGTGCTGATGACCAGCGAGCTGATGGCCCCGCAGGACGACCCCGTCGCCCTGCTCGTCGAGTACTGCGCTCCGCGCAGCCATCTCCTGATCCTTGACAACTGCGAACATGTCATCGAAGCGGCGGCCCACCTCGTCGAGATGCTGCTGACCCGCTGCCCGGGGCTCACGATCCTCGCCACCAGCCGTGAACCCCTGGGCGTGCCCGGCGAGTCGGTGCGCCCGGTCGAGCCCCTCCTCCCCGACCAGGCCCACCGCCTGTTCGCCGAGCGCGCGTCCGCCGCCCGCCCCGACGCGGACACCGTGCTCGCCGACAAGGAGGCCGTCGCCGAGATCTGCCGCCGCCTCGACGGCCTGCCCCTCGCCATCGAGCTGGCCGCCGCCCGGCTGCGGCTGCTCACGCCCCGGCAGCTCGCCGACCGCCTCGACGACCGCTTCCGCCTGCTCACCTCCGGCAGCCGTACGGCCCTGCCCCGGCAGCAGACCCTGCGCGCGGTCGTCGACTGGTCCTGGGAGTTGCTCGACGAGCGGGAGCGCACCGTCCTGCGCGAGGTGTCCGTGTTCGCGGGCGGCTGGGACCTGGCAGCCGCGGAGGCCGTGTGCACGGGACCCGCCGCGGAGCTGATGGGAGCCCTCGTCGACAAGTCCCTCGTCGTCGCCGCCCCGTGCGAGCGGGGCGTCCCCCAGGGCATGCGCTACCGGATGCTGGAGACCATCCACGAGTACGCGGTGGAGCGTGCCGCCGAGACCCCCGAGGTGCGCGCCGCGGCCGAGCGCCGGCACCGCGCATGGGTGCGCGCCCTCGTCGAGGAGGCGGATCCGCGCCTGCGTTCGGCCGGGCAACTGCCGTGGATCTCCCGCCTGGAGACCGAGCTGGACAACATCCGCGCGGCCCTGCACCGCTCCCTCACGGCCCTCGACGAGACAGAGGCCGGCGCACTGGCCCTGGCCATGGGCTGGTTCTGGTGGCTGCGCAACTACCGTCACGAGGGCGCGGACTGGGTCGCCCGCGTGCTGCGCCTGAGCAGCGGCCCCGACCCGGACGACGACCCGGGCCACCCCCTCCACACCCTGTGGATGCGCCTGCGCATGCTGCGCTTCTTCCTCCTGGCCGACGTGGAGCCGTGGAACGGACCGCTGGACGGGCGGCAGCGGCAACAACTCGACCGGGTGCGCGCCTTCTTCGCCGCGGGCGGCCCGGAGGCGGCGCGACTGCCGGGCCTCGCCTGGCCGCTGACGAGCCCCCTCCTGGGCGGCCCGGAGGACCGACGGCCCGACCTGGACGAGGCGCTCACCAACTGCCGTGCGTACGGCGGCGACTGGGAGACCTGCATGATCCTGATGTTCCGTACGCATCTGGCCGTCGACTCAGCGGGCGGCATGAAGGACGTGGACGACGGTCTCGCCGAGCTGCGGGTGCTCAGCCGCCGCGCGGGGGACCGCTGGATGCGGGCGCAGGTCTGCAGTGCGGCGGGCGAGACGGCGATGGCGCGCAGCCGTTTCGACGAGGCCAGGGGTGAGTACGAGGAGGCGCTGCGGCTCGCCCAGGAGGTCGGCGCGCATGCCGAGACGCCGTTCCTGATCGCCCGGCTCGCGGAGATCGCCTACCGCTCGGGCGACCGTACGGCGGCGCTCGCGGCCCTCGGCGAGGCGGATGCCGCCGCCGACCGCCACGGCGTGCCGGACTCCCGGGCGTTCGTCCTGCTCCAGCGGGCGCTGATCGCGCTGGACGGCAAGGACATCGCCGGTGCGCGCGAGCAGTACGAGGCGGCACGGGCGGCATGCGAACGCGGTACGCCACCGCCGCAGTTCCTCGCGGGCCTCGACCTGATCCACGGCCTCGTCACGGCCGAGGAGTCCGGTCCGCAACACGGGCTGCCGATCCTGGCCCGTGCGCTGCGCGAGGCCGTGGACCAACGGTGTGCGGAGGCGGTCAGGGCGGCGTTCGCGGACAGCGCGGCGATGCTGCTCGCCCGACTCGGCGACCTGCCGCGCGCGCTCCGTCTGCTCGCCGCCTCCGACCACTGGCGCGCGGGCCTGCCACGCCCCGCGCCGGAGTGCGCGGAGGCCGAGCGCATCGAGGCCCTTGCCGAAGCCGCCCTGCCCGCCGACCGGCTGGCCGCGGAGCGGGCCCGGGGCGCCGCCCTGACCGTGGACGACGTCCTGGGCGAACTCGCCGAGGCGGTCGGTGACCACCCCGCCGGGGCAGCTACGAGCAGGTGAACTTCGACTCCGCCCAGTCCGCGAGAAGGACCTTGTCGAAGTGGCTCTGCGGTTCCACCACCAGCCGTACGGTCTCGCGCCCCGCGATGTTGACCGAGACGGGGACCGCCGGGTCACCGCCCTTGATCATCCCGGACCTCCACAGCCGTACCCCGTCGGCGTACACGGAGAAGTAGAACTTGCCCAGCATCAGATTCATGTCGTCGACGCCGACCAGGGCCCGGTAGGAGGTGCAGTCCCGGTTGAGGTCGATGGTGACGGAGGACTCGCCCTGCACCGTCACACCGTGGGCGTACGGCGTGCCGGCGATCGACACGCCGTAGCGCTGCCAGACCCAACTGCTCTCGCCGAGGCGCATCTCGGGCTCCGTGCCGTCGCCGTTGACGTTGTACGACAGCTCGCTCCACCGATACTCGGCCGGAGCGGGCGGAGGCGTCGGTGTCGGGGTCGGGGTGGGAGTCGGCGTGGGTGTCGGGGTCGGCGTAGGAGTGGGCGTCGGCGTCGGCGTCGGCGTGGGGGTCGGGCTGGGTGTGGGGGTCGGCGTGGGCGTCGGGGCCGGCTCTGCGGCGAAGACGGGCGGGGCCGGCTGCGGCTGCTTCGGAGGCCGGGGGGTCGGGGACTCCTCGACCACGGGGGCCGGGGAGGACACCGGCGGCTTGGCGTCCGGCTTCGGTGCCGGATCGTCGTCGCCGACCAGCGCGAGCGCCAGCGCGGCCGCGGCCACGGCGACCACACCGGCGGCGATGCCGGCCTTCACCGGCGCGCCGAGGCCCTCGGAGGCGGCCGCGCCACCACCGGCACCCGCCCCGCCGGAGGAGGAACCGCCCGCCGCGGCGGCCGCGCCCGCCGCACCCGCGGCGCCCGCTCCGGTGCCGCCGGCGATGAGCGCGGCGACCTTGGCGTACCCGGCGGCGCCGAACCAGCCGATGACGGCGACCGGCACCACCGCCGGGATACCGCTGGCGACTTCCTTGATCTGGCCGGCGGCCAGCCGGCACTTCGCGCACTCCTCCAGGTGCTTGCGCAGACCGCGTTCGGCACGGGTACGCAGGCTGCCGCGGGCGTAGGCGCCGAGCCGGTCGGCGTAGCGGGCGCACTCCTCGTCGCTGGCGAGGGTGGCGCTGACATGGGCCTGGAGGTAGGCCTGCTTGAGTCCCTCACGGGCTCGGCTGGCCAGCACGCGCGTGCCGTTGGCGTCGAGCCCGAAGAGCGTGGCGACGTCGCTCGGCGACTCGTCCTCGACCTCGGTGTGCCAGAGCACGGCCTGCCAGCGTTCCGGCAGCGACCGGAAGGCCTGCATGGCCATCGACTGCTCGGCCTCGTGCATCGCGCGCACATCCGCGCCCAGGTCGAGCGTGTCGTCGTCGGACACCTCGGACACCCGTGCGGCCTGGGAGGCGAACACCGCGAAGTCGTCGACCAGTTGCTCCCGCTTCGCGGACTGCGTCCACGTGGCCGCCACGCGCCGGACCGAGGTGAGCAGATACGCGCGTACGGCATGCTCGGGCCCTGAGCCGCCGCGGACCGCCTGGAGCATCCGGGCGAAGACCTCTGCGGTGAGGTCGTCGGCGGTGTGGCCGTCACGGCAGCAGGTGCGGGCGTACCGGCGGACCGCGTCGGCGTGCCGTCGGTAGAGCTCCTCGTAGGCCGAGTCGTCGCCCGAGCGCATCCGCCCGATCAGTTCGGCGTCCGACGGCGGCATCTCCCTGGGCGGCGGCAGGACGCCGCCCTCGCGCCAGTCGCGCTGCGCGGGGACGCTGCCCTCCACGGGTTCGCCGCCCTGCGCCGGGATCCCGACCACCGCGGGCTCGCCGCCCTGCGGCACATCCGCCCACCCGCCCTGACTCGGCACGTGCGGGGAAGACGGGCCGCCGCCCTCCGCGTCACCGTCACCGAGTGACCCGTCCCGCCCGTCAACGCTCATCGCGGAAAGCCCCCGCCGCCAGCCCAACCAGTCCCGAACACCGGGTCAGAGTGCCATATCGAATTTTGGTCAGCAGCCGGCAGTAGGGGCCATCCACTCATCCGTGGGGACTTCACGTGCAGCAGTACTAGCCATCACCCATACGGGGAAGGTTCAAATGACGTTCCCAGGGCGACAGTTGAGCCGCCGTCCGGAATTCCCGAAATGTTCTCCGAGGGTTCCCGAAGCGGGAGCGCCCGGGGCGCCCACGCCTCCTCGTCACCATTTCGGGTCACACGTCACCCTGCCGCGTCACGACGGCCGTGAGCGCAGCCCCTCCAGCAGGATGTCCAGCAGCCGTGCCGAGGCCGCCGCCTGCTGTGCCGCGTCCGGCAGCGAGGGCGCCGCCGTCGCGATCACCAACAGGACGTCCGCCACCGACACATCGGCCCGCAGCTCACCGGCCTCCCGCGCCCGCTCGACGAGCTGCCCCACGACCTCCAGCAGCGCCGAGGCCCCGGCGTCGTCCTCGGCGGACACGGCCGGAACCGCCGGAGTCTCCCCCGGCACCAGTCGCAGCTCGCCCGAGCCCGGCTGCATCCGCTGCTGCGGCACCCGCGCCTCGTCGAACCCCACGCCGTCCGCGCGCTCCTCCGCGACCCCGACGCGCAGCACCTGCGGCGGCAGCAGCCGCCCGGCGCCGGACGCCACCGAGGTGCGCAGGAAGCGCGAGAGCGCCGACCACGGCTCGTCCTCCTCCCCGAGCGCCGCCCGGGCCTGCTCGGTCAGCCGGGAGGTCTCCTCCTCGGCTATCCGGCGCACCAGGACGTCCTTGCTCGGGAAGCGCCGGTACACCGTCCCGACGCCGACCCGCGCGCGCCGCGCCACGTCCTCCATCGGCGCGCCGTATCCCAGCTCGCCGAAGACCTCGCGCGCCGCACGCAGTACGTGCTCCAGATTGCGCTGTGCGTCCACCCGCAGCGGTGTCGTCCGCGAACTGTCGCGTCCGTTGCCCGCCGCATTCATGGCTCCACCCATCGTCCCGCCCATCGCTCCGCCACCGGGTGCGATGGCGGACGTGGACGACCAATGAGAGTCCTGAACATGCATAAGCGTTCCCCCGGTAATGACGTCTCCCCCCGGAGACTCTCCCCGCCATTCGACAGCCGGAGCGTCGGGAACATGCCCGGACCCGAGCCCGCCCGTCGCGAACCCGTTCAGCCCGACGAGCGCATCCCCCTACACCCCGTCGACACACGAACATAGTTGAGAGGGAGTCAATTCAGAAGGGGCACGTTCCGCACGGAGCGCCCCCCGATCGGCGTACGGGTCGTATACATCCCGATTGCACCCCCTGCGACCCCCCGGCGCACACCCATTGACCTGCGGACCTTCCCCGCACTCCGGTAATTCGGCCAACCCGGCGGCCCGATGACTTGTGGTCACACAAATTGCTGAGGCTGTGGACAAACTCAAGCGCCCGGTGCGTCATGGGATGGTGAAGGAACGTGCGCGCATTCTCGTTGTCGGCGGCGGCTACGTCGGGATGTACACGGCCCTGCGACTCCAGCGAAAGTTGAAACCGGAACTCAAACGCGGAGAAGTCGAGGTCACGGTCGTCTCACCCGACCCGTACATGACCTATCAACCGTTCCTTCCCGAGGCGGCGGCCGGTTCGATCTCCCCCCGCCATGTCGTCGTACCGCTGCGCCGCGTTCTCGACCGCTGCCGGGTCGTCATCGGCGAGGTCCGCTCCATCGACCACGCCAGGCGCACCGCGAGCCTCACCACCCTCGCCACCGAGGAGGAAGGCGCCGGCACCGAGCAGATCTCCTACGACGAACTCGTGCTCGCCCCCGGCTCGGTCTCCCGCACGCTGCCCGTCCCCGGACTCGCCGACCACGGCATCGGATTCAAGACGGTCGAAGAGGCCATCGGACTGCGCAACCACGTCATCGAGCAGATGGACATCGCCTCCTCCACCCGCGACCCCGCGATCCGCGACGCGGCCCTCACCTTCGTCTTCGTCGGCGGCGGCTACGCGGGCGTCGAGGCGCTCGCCGAACTGGAGGACATGGCCCGCTACGCCGCGCGCTACTACCACAACGTCCGCCCCGAGGACATGAAGTGGATCCTCGTCGAGGCCTCGGACCGCATCCTCCCCGAGGTCGGCGAGGAGATGGGCCGCTACACGGTCACCGAACTGCGCCGGCGCAACATCGACGTACGCCTGAAGACCCGGCTGGAATCCTGCGTCGACCGGACGGCGGTGCTCAGTGACGGCGCCCGCTTCCCGACCCGTACGGTCGTGTGGACGGCCGGCGTCAAACCCCACCCCCTGGTCGCCGCCACCGACCTCCCGCGCACCGAGCGCGGACGGCTCGCATGCACCGCCGAGCTGACCATCGAGGGCACCACGCACGCGTGGGCCGCGGGAGACGCCGCCGCCGTCCCCGACGTCACCGCCGAGCGCCCCGGCACGGAGACCGCCCCCAACGCCCAGCACGCGCTGCGCCAGGCCAAGCTCCTCGGCGACAACATCGCGCACTCCCTGCGCGGAGAGCCGCTTGAGACGTACTCCCACAAGTACGTCGGCTCGGTGGCCTCCCTCGGGCTGCACAAAGGCGTCGCACACGTCTACGGGCGCAAGCTGAAGGGCTACCCTGCCTGGTTCATGCACCGCGTCTACCACCTCAGCAGGGTGCCCACCTTCAACCGAAAGGCCCGTGTCCTGGCCGAATGGACGCTGTCGGGGCTCTTCAAGAGGGAGATCGTCTCCCTCGGTTCGCTCGAACATCCCCGAGCGGAGTTCGAACTCGCGGCCGGGGGAAAGCCTCCTGTCGACACCGACAACGACCCGAAGGGGTCGTCCTGACCGGACCGAGGAACTCCACCGCCCGGGCGGGCGTCTGACGGATGTCGGCCCGGTCCGCCACACTGCCAGACTGACCCCCGACCCTGGACGGGCAGCCGCCCGCCCTACGACCCCCACGAACCGTCCCCGCAGTGCATCCCCGGGGAGCCACCCCCCAGACCCCCGGCCGGGTCCGGAGCTGGCCGAAGACGACGACACGAGGCAAGGATTCGTGAACTTCACGCGCTGGAGCGCCCGGCTCCCCGGAACGCAGCGCCGCGCCGCAGCGCGGACCGAACACGCGGTCCCCGCGGAGCGGCGCGGCGAGAGCGCGGGCTCCGTCCCCGCGGCCAGAGCCGAACAGCTCACCGACGAGGCCCCGCCCGTCCCCGCCCTCGACGAACTGCCGGTACGCGAAGTGCTCGACCGCGTGCCGGCCCTCGTCGCCCTGGTCCACGGCACCGACCACCGCCTCGCCTACGTCAACGACGCCTACGCCACGGCCTTCGGCGTCGGCCCGCTCGGCGAACCGGCCCGTGCTGCCCTGCCGGAACTGGACGAACTGGGCCTGCTCCCGCTCCTCGACCAGGTCCTGCGCAGCGGCAAGCCCCGTACGGTCAAGTCCCGCAAGGCCCCCGACGGCCGCTCCTACACCTTCACCTGCACCCCGGTCGCCGAAGGCGACGGAGGCGTACTGGTCTTCGCCACCGACGTCACCGACCACGCCGAGGCCGCCGAGCGGCTGCGCGCGAGCGAGCGCCGCCAGCGCGAGACGGCGGTCACTCTCCAGAGATCCCTGCTCCCGCAGGAACTCGAAGAGCCGGACGACCTGCGCATCGCGGCGACCTACCAGCCCGGCGGCACGGAAGCCGCGGTCGGCGGCGACTGGTACGACGTCATCACCCTGGGCGGCGGGCGTACGGCGCTGGTGATCGGGGACGTGATGGGGCGGGGGGTGCGGGCAGCCGCGGTGATGGGCCAACTCCGTACGGCGGTCCGCGCGTACGCCCGCCTGGACCTGCCCCCGCACGAGGTGCTGCAACTCCTGGACGGCCTCGCCACCGAGATCGACGCCAACCAGATCGCCACCTGTGTCTACGCCGTCCACGACCCGAACGAGGGCCGGCTGGTGTACGCCTCCGCCGGGCATCTGCCCATCCTGGTCCGCGACGAGACCGGCACAGTGCTGCGCGCCGACGAGCCGACGGGCCCGCCGCTCGGCACGGGCGGCTGGATGCACGCCTCGGGCTCGATCCCGCTGAGCCCCGGCTCCACTGCGGTCCTCTACACGGACGGTCTGGTGGAGCGCCGGGACGAAGACCTGGACGAGGGCATCGCGTCCCTGGAGCGGGCCCTGGCCGGCGCCACGGGCACTCCGCAGGTCGTCTGCGACCGCCTCGTCCGCTCGGCGGGCGTCACGGCGGACCACGACGACGACGTGGCGGTCCTGGTCCTGCAGCACCCGGCCCGCACGGGCCCGGACGGCGACCTGTTCCGCAACGCCGCCCTGGAACTGCTCGGCGGCGTGGAAGCGGCGCCACGCGCGCGTGCGTTCGCCTCCGGTGTGCTGACGAGTTGGCGTTTCCCGACGGACCTGCACGACCTGGGCGTCCTGGCGGCGAGCGAACTGGTCGCGAACTCTCTCCAGCACGGCACCCCACCCATGCGCCTACGCCTCCGCCGCACCGACCGCCGCCTGATCGTCGAGGTCACGGACGGAGACGACCACCTCCCCCGCCGCCGCCGCGCCGAACCGGCCGACGAGTCGGGCCGAGGCATCGCCATCATCGCCACCATCGCCTCGGCCTGGGGTTCCCGCCGGACGCCGGGGGGCGGCAAGGCGGTGTGGTGCGAGTTCGCCTTGCCACGCGCGTAGGCCACAACGCCGGAGGGGCTGGTTTCAGCCCGTCCGGCGTTTGAGGACGAGGCCCCTTCAGGGCCGAAGCGGGGGTCTGGGGGCGGCAGCCCCCAGGGGA